>NZ_VMNE01000004.1:0-189229 GCF_013277565.1 Streptococcus sp. k-90
TATATATAAAGAGATTTTTTAATATAATTATATATTTTTTTGAAATAAAAATCATATAGTCAGAAATATTACATTTTTATAACATTTAGCATTTTAAAAAAGATCAGGAAATTCCCCAACCTTCATACATGTTTATTTGATTTTTTTAGCTAGCATGGTCGCAAAGCGTAGTTGAATACGATTGCCATTCTCATCGCGACGATGCAAATGACCTGGATTTTCATTGTACTTAACCAATTCCCAGTCCTTGTAATAGTATGCCAATTCTCCTTCTTTAAAGGTGAATGGGAAGTTCACTGAGCAAGGATAATCCTCCGTGTCCATAGCACAAACGATAAGATTGTAACCACCAACACTGGTTTTCTCCTGCATATTTTGAATAATAGCTGGAATGCGGTCCGCTTGTAGAAACATGAGAACAACAGTTGACACGATAAAATCATATTCTTGCCCAATGCTGGCTGAATTGATATCGTAGAGACCAATTGGCATATCCAAATCTTCCTGCTCCACAATGCTTTGCAAAATTTCAAGAGAAAGCTCATTTTGATCTACTGCTGTCACATCAAAACCTTGCTGGGCTAGAAAGAGTGCATTACGGCCTTGACCACAGCCCAAATCTAAGGCTTTCCCTGGTTTTACTATTTGCATGGCCTCTAGAACCTCTGAATGAACAGGATTGGTATTGTATTTCTTAGGGAAATAATCCGCAGGTTTACAATAAAATTCCAAATACCATTCTACATCGTCTGTTACAGCCTCCACTCGGTGCCAAGCTTGTGGTTGTGCCATTGGATTGTCAGCCCCCGCTTCAAAGAGATGCTCAGCTAGAACTTCGCCATCCTCTGTCAATTCAATAAACTTGAGAGCTCCCTTCAAGACAGTAATTTTCCCCCAAGTCCCAACCTTGGTATTGTGTTTCTGCTGAACAGCCTCTGGCATGGTTTCTTTAGTCCACAAAGGCATGCGTTTATAGGCAACTAGTTTTTCCATCTTCATTCCTCTTTTTATCGCTGGTTGACTGCTTTCATCACGCGCGCGATGTCACGATTCTGCTCACGTCGCTTGATTGACTCCCGTTTATCATAGTCATGCTTCCCTTTGGCAAGTCCTAAAAGAAGCTTAGCATAACCATCTTTAATATAGACTTTTAGGGGAACCAAGGTCATTCCTGTCCCTTTGGTCTCTTGTTCCAACTTTTGGATTTGTTTCTTATGGAGCAGGAGTTTGCGACGACGTTCTGGTTCCTGGTTCCAGATATTGCCCTCTTCGTAAGGAGCGATATGAACATTGCTCAACCAGACTTCCCCATTTTTTACTTGGGCAAAGCCATCCTTGAGATTGATTCGAGCAGCTCGTACACTCTTGATTTCAGTTCCAGTCAGAACCATCCCTGCCTCTAGCGTATCTACGATTGTATAGTCGTGGCGCGCCTTTTTATTTTGTGCGACGACCTTTCCCTCGCCCTTTGCCATGCTTAGCTCCTTTCTTAGCTACTTCCTTGTAAAAAGGTTTCTTTCCTTTTTTCTTCTTGTCTTTTTGTGAATGTTTGCGCTTATCATTTGAGCGTCCTGATTTTCTCTTGTCTTCCTTCTTATCCGAACGACGACTTGAACCACGCCCTCTATCACTACGACTAGACTGTTTCAAGCCTTTTTCAATCACATCAAACTCACTTGGGATATATGAAAAGTCAATTTCACCTGTCATCTTGTCGGCTCTTTCAACTCGGATACGGATTTGCTGACCTACACGGAAAGTTGTTCCTGATTTCTCTCCACGAAGAGTCAAATCACGTTCATTGAAATGGTAGAACTCAGGCAGATTGGTGATGTGAATCAAGCCTTCAACCGTATTTGGCAATTCGACAAAGAGACCGAACTTGACAATGCTGGATACAACCGCATCATATTCTTCACCCACGTATTCTTCCATGTACTCAGCCTTTTTCATGGCTTCGACTTCACGTTCAGCCTCAATGGCACGACGTTCACGGTTGGAAGACTGGGTCGCAATCTCAGGAATCACTTGTTCAAAATGCTCTGCTATTTCCTTAGAACGGCCGTAATCCCGAATCATACGGTGAACAAGAAGGTCTGGATAACGACGAATCGGACTAGTAAAGTGCGTGTAATAGTCAGCCGCTAATCCATAGTGGCCGTGATTGTGCTCCGAATAGCGAGCCTGCTGCATAGAGCGAAGAAGCATCATGGACAATACATCCGCATAAGGTTCTCCCTCAACAGTACGCATGATGTCTTGGAGGACCTCCTGGCTAATCTCACTAGCGGTCCCATAAATACGCAAGCCAAAGCTTGAAGCATAATCAATAAACTTCTGAACCTTTTCAGCCTTTGGCTCCTCGTGAATTCGATAGATAAAAGGCAAATCCAGCTTGCTAAAATGCTCAGCAACTGTTTCGTTGGCCATCAACATAAAGGACTCAATCATGCGCTCGGCAATACCACGCTGACGAAGAACGATATCAACAGGCTTACCTTGCTTATCCACTAAAATCTTGGCTTCATTGGTATCGAAATTGAGGGCTCCACGTTTCACACGCATGTTTTCTAGAGTTTCATGGAGCTTAGCCATAAGTTCAATACTTGGAACAATTTTCTGATATTCTTGTCTCTTTTCCTCATCGCCTGCTAGGATATCATTGACATCACTATAGGTCATACGAAAGCTAGTCTTGATAACCGTTTGTGTAATAGTGTAATTGACCACACGACCATCTTTATCAATCTCCATAATAGCTGACTGGGTCAGGCGGTCAACTTGAGGATTGAGAGAGCAGATACCATTTGACAGTCGTTCTGGAAGCATTGGGACCACACGGTCTGTCACATAGACAGAAGTTGCGCGGTTAAGAGCTTCCTTGTCAAGGGCAGAACCCTCGGTCACATAGTAGGAAACATCTGCGATGTGAACACCAAGCTCCAGATTCCCATTTTTCAAGGCCTTGATATGCACCGCATCGTCCAAGTCCTTGGCATCCGCGCCATCAATGGTGAAGGTAATCTCATCTCTCAAATCCAGACGATCTTCCATATCCTTTTGAGACGGAGCATCAGGAACACTTTCTGCTTCCTTAACAACAGCCTCTGGAAATTCTGAGACAATGTCCATAGACTCCAAAACCTCAAGGACATCAATTCCGACATCCGTCGAGTACCCCACCACATCTAGTACACTTGCGACAAAGAAATCGTGTTTCTTGCTTGGGTATTTCTCGATAAAGACCTTGAGAACTTCTGTTCCCTCCAGTTTAAGGGCTGATTTCTTAACATAAATCGGTTGACTGATTTTCTGATTTTTCGAACGGATGTAGCCAGCATACTTGGGCTTTTCCTGATCTAGAACGATTTGGCCGACAACAGTTGTCAAACTGTGTTCTAAGATATCAATAATTTTGGCTTCGGCAGCTGTTCCTTTGTTGCGGTCAGCGACTTTCTTGATGACGACCTCAACGGTATCACCATCAATAGCATAGTTGACATCATTTTTTCCTACAAAAAGGTCGTCCTCCTCGCCTTCCAGACTGACAAAGCCAAAGCCATTTTTATGGGCATGAAAAATCCCCTTGAGAGTAATCTCATGTTTTTTCTTAATTTCTAATGTCAGACTGCCATCTTCTTCAAAGCGAATCTGGTACTTTCTTTCCATTAGAGACAAGGTTTTAATCAACTCACGAAAATCCTTGGATCCATCTTTCCCCAAAGCCTGAGCCAAGTCATTGACAGTCACCTTTCCCTTGTCTTGTAAATATTCTTTTATAATTTCTTTCATATTTTCTTTCTAGATTTTTTCTTTTCTTTTACTGTAAAACCTTCTCAAACATCATTTAAAAATAAAAACAGGCAAAGACCTAGTCCTGCCCATTATTTTCTTATCTACTTGATAATACCGTCAATGCTAAGGCAATGGCTAGCCAGAAAAAGACTAAAATCCCTGTCAAACGCTGCATTACAGCCTCGAAACCACGTGCTTTACTGCGTTCAAACAAATCACCTGAGCTGGCATCAAATACATTGCTGGATTGGTTTTTGGTTGGTTGCATGAAAATCGCAATCACAATCACAACAGATAATACTAATAAAATGGTTAATAATAGGTTATACATATCAAACTCCTTAAAATCCTTATTATTTTACCATAAAATCTACTTAGATTCAAGATGTAGGGTTACTTTTCTTTCCTTGGGACAATACTTTAAAACTTCAATCTTGTCTGGATGGGTTTTTGAATTTTTACTGGTTAGGTAATTGATACTGCCACAAGAGGAGCATTTGAGATTAATTTTTACTCGCACTAGATTTCCTTTACTTTTAATAATGTTCGAAATTGAAGCAGGTTAAAGAGACAACTAAAGGCAACACAAAGACTTGTCGCATAAAAGACAGCATGGTAGCCAAATTGACCTGCTACTGCAGAACCTGCCATAGGTCCTATAACTCCACCAATATAAAAAACTTGGTTGGAGGAGTAAATCCTTGAAATACCTGATTTTAGAGTTATCTTACTGACTTCCGTCAAGTAGAGAAAGTACTTGTGTTAGAAGTTGGTCCTGATTGTCATTGTTGTCTAGAACATGGATGGCCAAATATTTCTTTTTTTCTAAAGGCCACTGGGCTGCCAGACGTGACTCAGCTTCATCCTTGGATAGCTGATCCCTTTTCATTAAACGTTCCACTTGGACATCTCTATCCACATAGATCAACCATGTCTCATCAAACCAAGAACTATAGTCTTGTTCAAAAAGCAAAGGAATATCCATGAAAAAAATGGATTCTGTCTGAGCCAACTGCTCTCTTAACACAGCTAGTTCCTCACGGATAATCTCTCCTTGGATTTGCTTAGACCATTCTCGTTCTTCAGGATTTGAAAAGATAAGACTAGCTAGGAGAGGGCGATTGAGTTCTCCATTTTCTAGAATGATTTCTTGCCCAAAGTGCTGGACTAGAGCCTGAAACAGACGACCACCAGGTTTCTGTAGTTGGTGGACGACTGCGTCGGCATCCACTACTTGAAAACCTTGCTTTCTTAGAAAATTTGTCACAGTTGACTTACCAGAGGCAATTCCCCCAGTGATTCCAATGATTTTTCCCATCAGTCCCTCCTTTGACAGTTTGGACAAAAGTGGGTTCCGCGTCCGCCTAGTTGGATTTTCTCAATTAAAGTTCCACAGCGGGAACATTCTTGACCAGCCTTGTCATAAACCTGATGAAAATCCTGCATGGTCCCGTCTTCCCCAAAGGCATTGGTATAGGTCCGAATGGTGGAACCACCTTTTTCAACAGCCTGTCCCAAAACAGCAATAGTCTGGTTATGAATGGCAGTCGCTTCTGCTACTGTTAACGTCTGGGAAGGTCTAGCTGGATGAACCTGAGCACGCCAGAGAACCTCATCCACATAAATATTTCCTAATCCAGCTACCAAGGTCTGGTCTAGGAGACGGGATTTGATAGGCTTTTTAGATTTAGTTAGAGCAGCTTGAAAGACCTGCACATCAAAGTCTTGCTCTATTGGTTCAGGACCTATTTTTTTAGAAATAAAATAGGCATCCAAAAGGTCAGGAGACAAGAGTTCCATAGTACCAAACTTGCGTACATCCTCATAAACAAGCGTCCCACCATCTTCAAAATGAATCAAAACATGGGCATGTTTGCGTTCAGGAACCTGGTCTGGATAATAAAAATACTTGCCCTCCATCCGCAGATGGGAAATCAAGACCTTGTCTGTCAGGTAGAAAAGTAAATATTTACCTCGACGTCCCATTGACTCAACAATCTGATCAGCCACTTCCTTTTGAAACTCGTCTAAATCCGTCTTTATCATCTTGGGATAGCGAATTTCTACACTCGAAATCTTCTTACCCAGAATCAATTTTTCTAAGCCACGACGCACGGTTTCAACCTCAGGTAATTCAGGCATAAATCCTCCTTCTGTAAAAACAAGAAGCAGGCATGAGCCCACCCCTACTTAGTATTCTTTTTCATTATAGCCAAAGTCAGCTAAATCTAGCTTTTTATCGCGCCAGTTTTTCTTGACCTTGACCCAAGTTTCTAGGAAAACCTTGTCCCCTAGCATAAGTTCAATATCACGACGGGCCATACTACCAATTTTCTTAAGCATAGCACCACCCTTACCGATGATAATCCCTTTTTGGCTATCGCGCTCGACCATGATAGTTGCACGAATGTGAACCTTGTCTGTCTCTTCATCTCGTTTCATAGAATCCACAACTACTGCGACAGAATGCGGAATCTCTTCACGAGTTAGGTGCAAGACTTTCTCGCGAATCATTTCTGATACTAAGAAGCGCTCTGGATGGTCTGTGATTTGATCAGCTGGGAAATACTGGAATCCTTCGTCCAGATTTTCACTCAAAATATCCACTAGACGAGAGACGTTATTCCCTTGAAGAGCTGAGATTGGAACGATTTCCTTAAAGTCCATTTGATTACGAAAATCATCAATCTGAGACAAAAGCTGGTCTGGGTGAACCTTATCGATCTTGTTCACAACCAAAATCACAGGAACCTTAGCAGCCTTGAGACGCTCGATAATCATATCGTCCCCCTTACCACGTGCTTCATCAGCTGGAACCATAAAGAGAACTGTATCTACTTCACGGAGAGTGCTGTAGGCGGATTCAACCATGAAATCTCCAAGGGCTGTCTTTGGCTTGTGAATCCCTGGTGTGTCGATAAAGACAATTTGTTCCTTATCGGTCGTATAAATTCCCATGATTTTGTTGCGCGTTGTCTGCGCCTTGTCACTCATGATGGCAATCTTTTGCCCCATGACGTGATTTAAAAAGGTTGACTTCCCAACATTGGGACGTCCTAAAATGGCTACAAAGCCTGATTTAAATGTCATAATTTCCTCTTACTGTTTAAAATAATAAATCCCAGATTCGTGGGAGAAAAATCAATGCGCCTGTTAAGGCTGCGAAAAGAGAGACCACTAATACCGCGCCAGCCGCCATATCCTTGGCATTTTTAGCCAGCATGGAAAAGTGATAGTGACTGGCCAAATCCACCACATTTTCAATAGCAGAATTGATAATTTCAAAAGCTACTACCAAGAAAATGCTCAATAGGAGAAAGAGCCATTCGATTCGTGACACCTGAAAAACTAAACCTGCAAGAATGACTACAAGAGCCGTCACTGCATGTTTTCGCATATTGCGTTCTTCCTTGATGGCAGTAAAAATTCCTGTGAGAGCAAATTCTAAACTAGATATCAGGTCACGATTTTTCCATTTTCGTTTATTGTCTTGTGAGTCCATAGGCTGTCAAAATTTCTTCTTGTAAACCGAACATCTCCGCTTCTTCTTCCGGAGTGTAGTGATCATAGCCATTGATATGTAAAAAGCCGTGTACTGCCAAGAAGCCCATCTCACGCTCAAAGCTGTGACCGTATTCCTCGGCCTGCTCATGAGCCTTATCGATAGAGATGAACAATTCCCCAATATAGGCATCAAACTCAGACATCATCTCTGCCAATTCAGGATTTTCAAGCAAATCCTCTTCGTCAAAGGCAATTTCCAACTCTGGTTTATATTCAAGACTGATAACATCTGTCGGGCGGTCCGTGTCACGGTACTCCAGATTGAGTTCATGACTACGCTCATTGGTCACAAAAGTGACTGCCATCTCCTTGTCTTCTTTGCCTAATTTTTGGGCTGCAAATTCCAAAATTTCTTGGGTTTGTTGCAACATTTCTTTTGAAACTTGACCAGTTTCATCTACCATTTCAATATACATGTGCTTCTCGTTTCTCTTTACTTGGCTTTATTATACCACATTTCCATGATTTTATTCTACCTTTTTGATATAATACTATGGAATACAATCACAAGGAGAGAACGATGTCATTTGACGGATTTTTTTTACACCACATGGTTGAGGAATTGCGAAGAGAGTTAGTGAATGGTCGCATCCAGAAAATCAATCAACCTTTTGAACAAGAGTTGGTCTTGCAAATCCGCAGCAATCGCCAAAGTCATCGCCTGCTCCTTTCTGCCCATCCAGTTTTTGGACGCATTCAGCTGACCCAAACAACTTTTGAAAATCCAGCCCAACCTTCTACCTTTATCATGGTTTTAAGAAAATATTTGCAGGGTGCCCTAATTGAATCGATCGAGCAGATTGAAAATGACCGTATTGTGGAAATTACAGTTTCCAATAAAAACGAGATTGGGGACCATATTCAGGCTACCTTGATTATCGAAATCATGGGGAAACACAGTAATATTCTACTGGTTGATAAGAGCAGTCATAAAATTCTCGAAGTCATTAAACACGTCGGCTTTTCACAAAATAGCTACCGCACTTTGCTTCCTGGATCGAGTTATATCGCTCCGCCAAGTACGGAATCTCTCAATCCTTTTACGATCAAGGACGAGAAACTCTTTGAAATCCTGCAAACACAGGAAACGACAGCTAAAAATCTTCAAAGCCTCTTTCAAGGTCTGGGACGCGATACGGCAAATGAATTGGAAAGGATACTGGTTAGTGAAAAACTTTCCACTTTCCGAAACTTTTTCAATCAAGAAACCAAGCCATGCTTGACTGAGACTTCCTTCAGTCCAGTTCCTTTTGCAAATCAGATGGGAGAGCCTTTTGCCAGTCTTTCTGATTTGTTGGACACCTACTATAAGGATAAGGCTGAGCGCGACCGCGTCAAACAGCAAGCCAGTGAACTCATTCGTCGTGTTGAAAATGAACTTCAGAAAAACCGCCACAAACTCAAAAAACAGGAAAAAGAATTACTGGCGACAGACAATGCTGAAGAATTTCGCCAAAAAGGGGAATTGCTAACAACCTTCCTCCATCAAGTGCCTAACGACCAAGACCAGGTTATCCTAGACAACTACTATACCAACCTACCTATCACCATTGCGCTTGATAAGGCCTTGACTCCCAACCAGAATGCCCAACGCTATTTTAAACGGTATCAGAAACTCAAAGAAGCTGTCAAATACTTAACTGATCTGATTGAAGAAACCAAGGCAACCATTCTCTATCTAGAAAGTGTGGAAACTGTCCTCAACCAAGCTGGACTGGAAGAAATCGCTGAAATCCGTGAAGAATTGATCCAAACAGGCTTTATCCGCAGAAGACAACGGGAGAAAATCCAGAAACGCAAAAAACCAGAACAATATCTAGCAAGCGATGGCAAAACCATCATCTATGTCGGCCGCAATAACCTGCAAAATGAAGAGCTAACCTTTAAAATGGCCCGCAAGGAGGAACTTTGGTTCCATGCCAAGGACATTCCTGGAAGCCATGTTGTCATCTCAGGAAATCTTGACCCATCTGATGAAGTCAAAACAGACGCAGCAGAGCTAGCCGCCTACTTCTCTCAAGGTCGCCTGTCAAATCTGGTCCAGGTAGATATGATTGAAGTCAAGAAACTCAACAAACCAACTGGTGGAAAACCCGGCTTTGTCACCTACACAGGACAAAAGACCCTCCGTGTCACACCAGACCCAGAAAAAATCGCATCCATGAAAAAATCCTGATTTTACTTGAAATCAGGATTTTTATAGTAGATTGCAATAAGATATAAACAAATCAATTAGGAAAGTCAAATTAATTTCTAGAAATATTTTAGCAGTCACAGCGTACTATTCTAGATTCAATCAACTATAACTTACTTCCTTGACAACTTTGTTCATCAAGAACAGATTGATTGCAGTTTATCTCATAGACTCTTTTACTTCCTTGCGTAGATTTTCTAGACTGCTGATGCCATATTTATCCATAACCTTTGGTAGATTTTCGATGATATCAGGACAGGCATATGGATTGGTAAAATTGGCTGTTCCAACTCCGATAGCAGAGGCACCAGCCAGATACATTTCTAGGGCAGCTTCAGCCGAATCCACTCCCCCCATTCCAATGATAGGCAGGTCTGTTGTTTGGGCAACTTGGCGGATGAGTTTGAGGGCTACTGGAAAGACTGCTGGACCTGACATTCCACCCGTTCCATTTGCCAAGATTGGTTTGCGAGTTTTGAGGTCAAAGCGCATACCGACTAAAGTATTGATCATGGTTAAGCCACTTGCTCCTGCATCCTCTGCTGCCTTTGCGACAGTAACGATATCCGTCACACTAGGGGTCAGTTTGACATAAACTGGCACATCTGAGGCTTCGACAGCTGCTTTCACCACATCATAGGCTAAATCTGGATCTTGACCAATCAAGAGTCCATGATTACAGTGATCTACATTGGGGCAAGAAATATTGAGCTCAATAGCCTTTACATTGGCTGCCTTAGAAATACCATGAGAAACAGCTGCATACTCTTGTTTTGAAAAACCAGCCACATTGGCAATAATAGGAAGATTTGGATATTCTCTTTCCAGCCACGGTAGCTTTTCAGCCAAAACAACCTCTAAACCAGGATTTTGCAAGCCGATTGCATTGAGCATGCCAGCAGGTGTCTCAGCAACTCTGGGAGTTGGATTGCCAAAGCGTGGTTCAAGGGTTGTCGCCTTGATCATAATAGAACCTAAAAGGTCTAAATCATAGTACTTGGCATACTCTTGTCCAAAACCAAAACAGCCTGATGCTGGAATAATCGGATTTTTCAAATCCAAGCCTGGTAGAGAAACTTGTAAACGATTTGTAGTCATGATTTTCTCCTTACAATACAACTGTTCCTGTGCGGAAAACAGGGCCATCTTCACAGACGCGTTGACTAACCGTCTCGCTTTCTGGCACTTTTAGGACGCAGGCATAGCAAGCCCCCATACCACAAGCCATACGAGATTCCAAAGATAGATAGGCTCTTGGGTGGTCATAAAAGGTTTGATTGATATACTTCATCATTCCAGGCGCCCCACATGAGTAAACAGCATCAAATTGATTGTCTAAATCCTTAATGACAACGGAAACATTTCCCTTGATACCATAAGAACCATCATCTGTCGTTACAAAGACTTGACCATATTGAGCTAATTCTTTTTCAAGGATAACAGCATCCTTATTAGCAAAACCGAGAACTATCACTACTTTCACACCACGCGCATGCAATTCCTTGGCAACCTCAAGCAAGGGCGGAACACCAATCCCCCCACCAACAAGGAGAACCTGGCTCTGCTCATCTAGGTCAGACAAGTCAAAACCATTCCCCTGAGGACCCATCACATCAAGAATATCTCCCTGACTTAAGGTTGAGAAAATAGCTGTCCCAGCTCCCTCAATCCGATAAATGAGATGACACTGTTTCTTAACCTTATCGATAGACGAAATTGAAATAGGGCGACGCAAGAGATGGGCGTCATCAGGCACACGCAGATGAAGAAATTGGCCTGCTCGCATAGCTTCAACCATTTCCCCTTCTAGAACTAATTCAAAGATTTTTGGCGCGATTTCCTCCTGTGCAACCACCTTCATGGTTTCCAATCGAATTGCACCCAAACGTTTCTTACATGTGGGATTCATGACTTTTCCTCCTTAAATTTTAAGGGGACCAGACAAAGAAAAGACCTTGCTAGTGCAAGGCCTCAGTTAAAATCGTACAACAGAAGAGAGCACACTCAAAAAGTCTCCTCTAGAAAATTGCACTATTCTTTTATCTGACACCTTGTGAGTCTCTCTGGACTCCCCTTAAAGGTTAAATTTTTACTAGTATACTCTTTCAGATAAAAAAAGTCAAGTAGAAAACGAACATTCTACTTGACTTCACGAGATTATTTTTCACGAATGACTTCGACCTTGTAGCCATCAGGGTCTTTGACAAAGTAATAGTTTGGTGCAGTTCCTGGTAGACCATTTGGCTCAGTCACTTCATAGCCTTTGGCACTGTGCTCTTGATGAAGAGCTTCAAGATCAGGTGTACTGAGGGCGATATGGGCAAACCCATCTCCAACCACATAAGGACCATGATCGTAGTTATAAGTCAACTCCAACTCATAGTCGTCACCCTCAAGTCCTAGATAGACAATTGTGAAGGCATAGTCTGGAAAATCTCTGCGACGCAATTCTTTAAAACCAAAAGCATCTTGATAAAATGCGATTGATTTTTCAAGATTTTCTACTCGCAAGCAAGTGTGTAGCATTTTTGAAGCCATTTTTTTCTCCTTTATTTTTAAAAAGACTGGGACAATCCTGTTCCAGTCTCATCAGTTATTATTTACCAAGTTTTGCTTTAGCTGCATCTGCAAGAGCTGTGAAAGCTGCTGCATCGTTAACAGCCAAGTCAGCAAGCATTTTACGGTTAACTTCGATCTCAGCCAATTTCAAACCATGCATCAATTGTGAGTATGAAAGTCCGTTCATACGAGCTGCCGCGTTGATACGAGTGATCCACAATTTGCGGAAGTCACGTTTTTTCTGACGACGGTCACGGTATGCATAGTAGTAAGAGTTCATTACTTGTTCTTTTGCAGTACGGAACAAGATGTGTTTAGCTCCATAGTAACCTTTTGCTAATTTAAGAATACGTTTACGACGTTTGCGTGATACAACGCCACCTTTAACACGTGCCATGTTTTATTTCCTCCAAATATTTCCTAGAATTCTTTACTTACAGTCAAACTATTATTTCAAGCGAGTAAGCATTGCTTTGATACGTTTGTAATCTCCTGAATGCACCATAGATGCTTTACGAAGATGACGACGTTGTTTCTTAGTTTTTCCGTGGAAACGGTGAGAAGTGTAAGCACGGAAACGTTTAAGTCCACCAGAACCTGTACGTTTGAAACGTTTAGCTGATGCGCGGTGTGTTTTTTGTTTTGGCATGATTTTTTCTCCTTTATTTAACTTTCTGACAATTATTTTTTGTCAGTCGCTGGCGCCAATTGCATGAACATTTGACGTCCATCCATTTTAGCACGTTGTTCGATGATGGCAATATCTTGAGTTGCTTCAGCAAACTCGGCTAAAACTTTTGCACCAATCTCTTTATGGGTAATCATACGACCCTTAAAGCGAATAGATACCTTAACTTTATTTCCTTTTTCAAGGAATTTGCGTGCATTGCGAAGTTTTGTATCAAAGTCACCCTTGTCAATAGTTGGACTTAGACGAACTTCTTTCACAGTAACAACACTTTGTTTTTTACGTTGTTCTTTTTGCTTCTTCTGGTACTCAAATTTGAACTTACCGTAGTCCATAATTTTTGCAACAGGCGGTTTGGCTTGGGGTTGAATCAATACTAGGTCAACATTAGCATTATCAGCCAAAGCTTGCGCTTCACTGAGTGGCTTAATGCCTAGTTGTTCTCCTTCAAGACCAATCAAGCGAACTTCACGTACACGAATCTCATCATTGATGAATAAGTCTTGCTTTGCTATGGTTTTCACCTCTTTTGTTTTATTAGAGAAAAACAATAGCGGACTCGTAAATATACAAGCCCGCACGTTATGATAGCGTTTCTTAGAAACTTTTCATCCGTAGGGCCAGGCAACTTAATGTCACAAGGCGAGAAGCTCTCACTTCTGCTTTTCTCAACTTTTATATGATACCAAGTTTTCTAGCCCTTGTCAAGATAAAAAGTTATTTTTTTGAAAAGTTTGTGTTTGTATTTTTCATTGATTTCCTAATCAAAAAGAGAGAATCAAGTTGATTCCCTCTCTATGTTAGTTTTTACTTATTTTCCCTATAGGAAAGCTAGGATCTATTAAAAAATTCTTTTTTCTGTGAACTTCCCCATCTTTCGATAAATAGAATCCCCACTAACAAAAGGATAATCAGGCAAGGAAGTAAGACTATCCCCATGCTCCAATTCAGATTGACATTATCAATTTGCTTAGGTAATCTTCCAGACAAAATCTCCACTGAACGCAAGTAAGTAAAGGGAATCAGATGTGCAATCCTTTGAAGAGGCTGAATTGTTTGGATGCCAAACAATAAGCCAACAATCCCAATGAGTGAAAGAAAAAGGACAGGCATTTTTTGCTTGAAAAAGTAAGCAATCAAGTACACTACTTCCACAATGACGATAAAGGCTAAGAAAGCTAAGAACAAGCCAGGAAATAACACATCTTGTATCTTTCCAATAGTTACCTCTTGATTCACTAAGCTATAAATCGGGTAGGGATAATCTAACTGTCCAAAACCACTTATCAGACTTCCCACTAGAAAAGAAAATCCGCTGATTCCGATAAACAGTACAGTTACATAACCCACTCCAACTCCAAGAGAGGACATTGCAAATGTCACTTTTGAAAAAGGATATAACTGAGCTGTGTCCAGATGATTTTGATATCTTTCTGCAAATAGTTGCGTTAGCATAAAAATAATAGCAATCACAAACAAGGTTGGGATGATAGCCTCTAAAATCCAGATAATCTGATCAATCCCGTGGATCGGAAACTCCAAAGTATGTGCTTTTATGTTCAAGGGATACAGGGCTTGGTAAATCTTTCGTTGGCGGTCAACCGCCATTTTAAAGTCAGAGCTAACAGTCGGGTTATTTGATATCATTTCATAATTCTTCTCTTCATCTTGCCACTGCAAATAGTAAGCTTCTTTCCATCGCCCTTCTTTTAATAAAGTCAGAATTTCTGTCTTTTGAGTCGAATGATTTTTTTGCGATTCTAAATTAATTTTAGCAATCTGGTATTCCTCCGAGTTGGTATCAGATATTTGGGAGAGTTCCTCTTCATATTCATTGATGACTCTCTCATTTTTTACAAGATAGGTTTCCAACTCGCTCTCCAAGCTGACGGAGTTTGCAGTCTGACTATTAAAATAAAAGGTAACACCGAGTCCAGATACAAATAAAGCTAAGATAATCCAGTTTAAGCGACTTTTGAAAACTTTTTTTAATAAAAATAGACTAACATCTTTCATAAACTAAACCTCTTCTATCTGCCCCTGATGAATGGTTACTACTCTATCGCAGACATCAAGCAACTCTTCCTTATAGTGGGAACTTAAAAGAACCAGCTGTTCTTGTCTATCAATTTGTGCCAGCCTATCAAAAAACTTCTGTCGATAATACTCATCTAAGCCATTTGTAATCTCATCCATAAGCCAGCATTTCGCCTGACTGAGGAAATACATGGCAATCACCAAACGTTGCTTCATGCCTAAGGAATACTTGCGAATGGGAAGTCTGATATAGTCAGACATTTCCCAGTAATCAATTTCATCCCCCAAGTTCAGCCCTGACTTCCAGATGTTTTTGATAAGGCGAAGATAGTCCATTCCACTTAAGTTTCCATCCAGCCATTCAATACTCTCATAATAAAACAAAGAAGGAGGGGATGCAATATTTCCACTACTTATAGGAATTAAATTGCTAATGGCACGGAACAGTGTCGTCTTTCCAGAGCCATTGATAGCAAGAATACCATAAATCCTACCCTTTTCAAATGTAAAATCAACATCTTGTAAAATGACTTGTCGCGTTTTTAAGGTCACATGAGTAAGCTGCAACATATCTAGCCCTCCTTTTTGGATTAATAGCCTCCGCTGTAGTAGTTTAGTACCTCATAACGATCGTAATTCCAGCCAGAACCAACTTTATACTCAGAATAGCTATCATAACGAGACTGTGATAGTTCGTACTATACTTTCCAATCATACCGATAAGTTTTAAGGACGCTCACAGCAGATACACTGGACTAAAAAAGACCAATAGATCATAAACTAACTAATTAAACGGTTTTTGCTAATTTTTAATGGTTTTATTGCATTTATATCTTTAATATTGAACACGCTTTCATTATATCGTTTTTATCATTATTATGCAACAGATTTTTGGTTTTTGTTTTCTTACTAATCTATAACAACTTTTCCTCCTATCGAATGCTTTCGATTTTCCAACTATTCCAACCCTTAAAGCGTATAGCCCCTTGCTGGTCAGTTCGATATACTTTGCTATTGATAGTTTCCAGTCGGGTCAAGGTTTCCTGATGAGGGAGTTTCGTTCGATTGCTCTTTCCAACTGAAATGAGAATCACCTCTGGTTTGAGCTGTTCTAAAAAGGCTGAACTTGATGATTGTTTAGAGCCATGTTGGCCAGCTTTCAAGACATCAATTTTCAAGTCTGGATAGTGCTTCAGCAAGCCCTTCTCTCCTTTCTCCTCCAAATTTCCAGTGAAGAGAAAGTTTTTATCCAAGAGTTTTCCATACAAAACCAGGGTATCTTCATGATCTCCAATTTTCCTTGGAGATAGGACTTCTAACTGACTTCCAAAAATTGGCAAGTTTTCTCCTTCTGTCACACTGCGCACCTTGGTTTGAGTTACCTGTAGTTCTGCAACAAATTCCTTCTGTTTCAGACTGCCTTTGGACACTAAAATTTCCCCTACATGGAATGCCTTGGTCACCTCCAGCAAATCTCCAACATGTTCCTTGTCCGTATTTGTCAAAATTAGCTGATCAATCTTGGCTACTCCTCGACTTTTTAGATAGGGGATCAAGCTTCTCTGTGCATTGCTGGTCGTCGCCTTTTCTTGCCATTTTTCGATTTTCTTATTAGATTCTGCCTTGCCACCGACATCTATGAGAATGGTTTTACCAGTTACATCCCGTAAGAAAATACTTTCACCTTGCCCCACATCCAGCATGCTGATTTCATTTTCCAGTGGATGCTTGGTCAAGAAAAAGAGACCCACAATAAGTAAGCTGAAGCCAGCTACTCTTTTGATATTTTTCCTCAAATCATAGACCAAAGCCAAGGAAATTAACAATAAGATTAAAAGCCATACATTGGGTTGTCCAAAGACCAGAGGCCTACTTGCCACCTGCGACACCAAGCGAATCATTCCCTCCAACCATTCAAAGATAAAATTCAGCTGAATGACTGGATAGAGAAAGGAAAGGGCAAATAAGATAGACAAGAGCGGTAAGAAGACCAAGTCAAATAGAAAGGAAAAGACAAAGGTCAAAAGGATGGACCAAGGTTGAAATTCCGCAAAATAGAAGGACAGAATGGGCAATATTCCCAAGGAAATGACTAGACTTTCTCTGGCAATAGCCTTAAGCCCCTCTCCTTCTTTGCTAGTCATGGTCAAGATAAAAGCATAAGCGCAGGACAAGACTCCTCCTGCTGTCAAGAAAAAGTTGGGCATGATAATAAAGAGGACAAGCACCGTCAGAGCAAAATTATCCAAGCCCTTAACACCATGTTGAGCCAGTAACTTTTGCAAGAGACTGCGAATGACCGAGGCTGAAAATCCAGTCAGGCCTGCATAAATAAGGAAAAAGGGATAAGTTAGCCATTTCAACTTTTCTTGGGTCAAGCCCAATCGCAAGAGAAGTTTCTTAAAGCCATCCATGAAAAAACCTACCTGCATACCCGACAAGGCAAAGAGGTGGATAATTCCTAGACTAGAATAAAGCTCATTCATCTCCTCAAAGTCGGTGTCCAGATGTCCTAGTAAGAGCCCTGTCATGTAGTTCCGCATAGGGTCTGGAAAATGCGTCTTAATCCAAACTACAGCCTTTCGGCGTACACTGGACAGATTTTCACCTATATCCAAACTGCCAACCTTTTGAAGTGACTGGATTTTTTTGATATTGAGAATCTGGTAAATTCCCTGAGTTTTCAGATAGGTTTGGTAGTCGAAACCACCAAAATTTCTCTTCCCTTCTGGCTCCGAAAGCTTCCCTTCTAGTCCTATCTCATGAATGTCGGTTAAAGCTTGAAAGGTTTCTTTCTCCTCCTCGGACTGGAGTTTATAATAAACTTGAAAAATGCGTCCATCAGACTTGCCACGAAAGGATAGACTGTCACCATTGACTTTAATAGTATCAGGCAAAATCCGTACCCTTTCAACAGAATCCGCCAAATTTTGACTTGCTTGACTCTGTTGCCAATTTTGAAACAGAAACCAGAAGCCAAAGATTCCACAAATCACTAGAACTTTGCTAGCAGATTTCCAAGGAAATTGGAAAAAGAGACAGACTAGCAGAAAAACAAAGCCTAACAAAGCAAGATAGTATGCTGAGAAAATAGAATAGTAAAGCCAAAGCAATAGAAAACTCAGGTAAATTAGGGGAATAGGGAGTTTCTTAATCCACTGTAACATAGTCTTTTAGCTTTTCTATCGTTTTAGCACCAATGCCAGAGACCTTCTTAAGTTCATCAACCGACTTGAATTTGCCATTAGTCTCACGATGATCGATAATATCCTGGGCTCGTTTTCCTCCCAAGCCTTTGACCTGCTTGAGTTCTTCCAGACTGGCCTTGTTGAGATTGATTTTCTTTTCCTTGCTCGTTGAAGAGGCCGTCCCAGAAGCAGTCTGTTGACTAGCTGCTTCTTCTCCCTTAGTTGGAACATAAACCAGGGCTTCATCACTAACTTTCTGAGCTAGATTGAGCGACTTGCTGTCTGCTTGCTCTGTCAAGCCACCAGCCTTCTGAACGGCATCATTGACCCGACTACCTACCGGCAAATCATAAATTCCAGGTGCTTTAACAGCGCCTTTTACATCTACTGTGATTAGATCTTGTTCAACCGGTTCTTCCTTCTTCACTTCATTTTCGGATACCGAATCCTTGGAAACAGCTGCAACTTCAGCCTGCAAATTCGTTTCCTTGACAGGTGTTTGTGGAGATGGTTTTAGCAGGAAAAATCCTCCTACAAGTAAGCCCAGACCAGTACAGATGACAATGATTTTATACTCTTTGATTTTCTCGATAATTGCTTCCATATTTTCTCCTCTCTTAGATTATTCGTAAGAGGAAGAAAAAACAGTTGAAAATTTCTTTTCAACTGCTTATTTATTTGCAAAATAGTCTTCCTTGGTCAAGACATAATGAACTCTTGTCACGATTCGGCCTTCTTCATGCTGGTCAATACAAGCATAAGCTTCTTCGTGGGAAAAACGCATTCCTGATTTCTCCATGACCTTTCCAGACGCAGGATTATTCTTATCGTGAAGGGCAATCAACTTATTCATCCCTATCTTCTCAAAAGCTAGCTCAATCACAGCACGATTGGCTTCTGTCGTTAATCCTTGATTCCAATACTTTTTATTGATAATATAGCCAATAGCTGCCTTCTTAAGAGCAGGATCAATCTTGTGCAAATCAATGGTTCCGATAAATTTGCCATTGCTTTTTAGTCCTATCCCCCACCGTCCCAAGGGATTGGCCAAGTAGAACTGAGCAATATTATTTTGAGTTTCTTCCAAGCTTTGATTGGTTGGAAAAGTGTAACGCGTATTTTCTCTGTCCGAGGCATATTCAAACATTGCTTCCGCATCATCCAAAGTTACAGGTCTAAGCAATAAACGCTCTGTCTCCATTGTTGGATACTGGGATAGTTTTAAAAAGATTGATTCCATACTTCTCCTCCATTTAAAAATATTTTCTACCAGTCTAGCATAAAAAATAAATTACAACAAATTTTTCTTGCTTTTTAAAGCGGTTTCATATAGAATAAAATCATCACCTTATTTTATAGATAATGTGATAAATCATTTACAACCCGTCAATAGAAAGGGAGTTTTTCTCTATGTTAATCGGAATTCCAAAAGAAATTAAGAATAATGAAAACCGTGTTGCCCTAACACCTGCTGGTGTCCACAGCTTAGTCGGCCGTGGTCATCGCGTCCTTATCGAAACAAATGCTGGTCTCGGTTCTGGCTTTACTGATGCTGACTATCAAAAGCAAGGAGCTGAAATTGTCGCTACTGCTGGTGAAGCCTGGGCAGCTGAATTGGTCGTAAAAGTAAAAGAACCACTAGCTTCTGAATATGGTTACTTACGTGACGACCTGCTTCTCTTCACCTACTTGCACATGGCCGCTGCTCCAGAATTAGCAGATGCTATGTTGGAAGCAAAAACAACTGGGATTGCCTATGAAACTGTCCGTGATTCCCAAGGTCAATTACCACTCCTCGTACCTATGAGTGAGGTTGCAGGCCGTATGGCAGTCCAAATCGGCGCCCATTTCCTAACTAAGCAAGCAGGAGGTTCTGGTGTCTTACTGGGTGGTGTGCCGGGTGTACCTAAAGGGAAAGTAACCATCATCGGTGGCGGTGTCGTAGGGACCCATGCTGCTCGAATTGCGCTTGGTCTTGGTGCTCAAGTAACCATCCTTGATATCAGTGCTAAACGTCTTTCAGTCCTCGAAGAAGTCTTTGGTCATCAAATCCAAACCCTTATGTCCAATTCATTCAACATCGAAGCCAGTGTGAAAGATGCGGATGTGGTGATCGGAGCGGTTCTCATCCCAGGTGCCAAGGCACCAAAACTGGTCACAGATGAGATGGTCAAGCAAATGCGTCCAGGATCTGTCATCGTTGACGTTGCCGTTGACCAAGGTGGTGTTATCGAGACAGCTGACCGTGTGACAACGCACGATGAGCCTGTATATGAAAAACACGGTGTTCTCCACTATGCCGTTGCCAACATCCCTGGTGCGGTTGCTCGTACTTCAACCATTGCCCTAACCAATGTCACTCTTCCTTATATTGAAGCTTTGGCTGGTAAAGGTTTTGTACAAGCAATCTCTGAGGATGAGGGCTTGCGCCAAGGTGTTACTACTTATCAAGGTTACTTAACCAGTCTTCCAGTAGCCCAAGGTCTCGATAAAAAACATACTCCAATTGATGAACTAATCTAAAAAATCTAATTATCAGATAAAAGAAAGAGCAATTCCACCTGAACTGCTCTTTTTTGCTATTCTCTTTCTTCTTGGACTTCTTCACGCTCTTCTTTTTTAACTGGAGCTGGTTCATAAGCTCGGATAATCTGAGCGACAACTGGATGGCGAACCACATCCTTGGCTGAAAAATGAACAAAGTCAATCTGATGGATATTCTTGAGTTTCTCTTGGGCATCAATCAAACCGGACTTGACATTACGCGGAAGATCAATCTGACTGATATCTCCATTGACAATCATCTTAGAATTAAATCCTAAACGAGTTAAGAACATCTTCATCTGCATGATAGTCGTATTTTGCGCCTCATCGAGAATGACAAAGGCATCCTCCAAGGTCCGTCCACGCATATAGGCAAGGGGTGCAATCTCGATAATTTCACGCTCCATGAGACGAGTCGTCTGGTCTTTGCCTAGAATCTGATACAAGGCATCATAAACAGGTCTAAGGTAAGGATCTACCTTCTCTTTAAGATCACCCGGAAGAAAACCTAGACTCTCTCCTGCCTCAACCGCTGGACGTGTCAAGATAATTCGTTTGACCTGGCCACGTTTAAGGGCAGTCACTGCCAAGGTCACTGCAAGGAAGGTCTTCCCTGTTCCTGCAGGTCCGATTCCAAAGGTTACATCATGATGTTTAACACTATCCACATAAAGTTTTTGCCCCAATGTTTTGACACGGATAGGTTTCCCTGTATTGTCCTTGATAATTTCTTCTTCGTAAAGGGCGACAAACTTGTCGATTTCATCGTTTTTGACCATACTAATAGCCGTCACTACATCTGGCGTCCCAACGGTCATCCCACGATTGACCAAGACCATGAGGGCTTGAATAACCTGACGGGCTTCCTCACAAGCAGACTCTTCTCCCAAAATCTGGACAATCTCCGTACGAGCATGAATCACCACATCAAGCTCTTCTTCCATCAAACGAAGATGGCGTTCATTGGAACCAAAAAGATGAAACAGGTCATCTGGATGACTCAGTTGAATGTCTATTGAATGTTCCTTCAAATAAAGAACCTCTCTAATCCTTTTATTTCTTTTTATTATAGCAAAGTGGTGGAGAAATTACTAGCCCAACCCCAATGAATCATGCTAGTGTTCTAAGTATTCTTGCCAGATAGCGTCAAAGTCTCCTAGGTTGAAAGAGAAACTTGCATGTTCTTCCAAAAAGCGACTCACCTCATCAAAATCATCTGTGTGTTTTGGAAAGGCTGACTCCTCAAAAGCTAGGTCTGCCAATATAGCCTTGGGACTGTTACTTTTAGGATTGCGCTCGGTCATGAGCCAAGTGTAAAATGATTTTCTCATAAGTCTCCCTAAATCAATTCTGTACCAAACTGGTCTTGCTTGATTTTACCAGCCTTCATCAAGACACCAAGTGCCTTTTTAAACTGGCCTTTAGAAATACCAAAGGTAGCCTTGATGTCATCAGGAGATGATTTATCATTTAAGGTCATGAAACCGCCGTTGCTTTCTAAGTAAGTCAAAATCATCTGAGCATCATTTTCCAACATTTCAAAGGAACGTGGTTTGAGGGAGAGGTTCAAGGTACGGTCCACTTCACGGAAACCAATGACACGCGCATCTAAGACTTGACCCAAACGTGGCTCTGCGTAGCGCTCGCTAGGATGGATAAAGCCAAGCATGTTATTTTCTGGCAGGTAAACAAAGGTTCCTGACAACTTGAGACGGTAAACAATGGCTGGCCAGTTTTGGTTCTGCATGTTATTGTAGGCAGGACGAGCTAGACGTTGGAAGTCTTCTTGATAAGCCAAGAGTCCCCAGATACGGTCTTTCTTGTCCACTTCAAGACGGATGTAGAGTTGATCCCCCTTCTTAGGCCAGAGTTCCTTGAGTTCAGGGAGAATATCAAGTGATACTACGACTTCCTTATCGGGTAGACCTGTATCCACAAAGACACCCAAGTCTTTCCGAACTTCCGTTACAGTTCCCCAACCGAATTGATCCTGAGTGGCAGTCACTTCTAGAGTTGTCAAACGGAGTTTTTGCTTCATATCTGTATAAGCAAAACCTTTAACCGTGTCACCTACTGTATGCTGACCTTCTTCCTTAGCAAGAGCATAGGTTTGACCATCCTTTTGCACAAAGTAGAAACGGTCATTCTCATCGATGATCAGTCCAACGATAAAACTTGCAAGATTTGTATTCATATTTCCTTCTTTCGAATAAAACTCAGCCAGCAATGCCAACTGAGTTTTTCTGTTTATTTTTAGACTTCCAAAAGTTCTTTCTCTTTGTTGGCAGTCATGTCGTCGATGTGTTTAACAGCATCGTCTGTTACTTTTTGAATGTCTTTTTCAAGAGTCTTCAATTCGTCTTCAGTGATTTCTTTTGCTTTTTCTTGTTTCTTGGCTTCGTCCATAGCATCACGACGGATATTGCGAACAGCCACTTTAGCATTTTCGCCGACCTTCTTCACTTCTTTAGCAAGATCACGACGAGTTTCTTCTGTTAGAGCTGGGATAACCAAGCGAATCACAGAACCATCGTTAGCTGGTGTGATACCAAGATCAGAAGCGTTCAAGGCACGTTCGATATCTTTCAATGAAGACTTGTCAAATGGTGTTACCAACAAAACACGCGCTTCTGGAATGGTAATTGAAGCGATTTGGTTAAGAGGAGTTTCAACTCCATAGTATTCTACATGTACACGGTCCAGCAAGCTTGCATTGGCACGACCTGCACGGATACCACCAAATTCACGAGCAAGTGATTGATGAGATTGGGTCATTCTCTCTTTAGCTTTTTCAATAATTGCATTAGCCATAATCTTTCTTATTCCTTTTCTTCGATATTGTTTGAAACTGTTGTTCCGATATTTTCTCCAAATACAACACGTTTGATGTTGCCTGGTTGGTTCATGTTGAAGACAACCAAGTCAATGTCGTTATCCATTGAGAGGGTTGAAGCTGTTGAGTCCATGATACGAAGACCTTTATTGATAACGTCACGGTGGGTCAATTCTTCAAATTTAACGGCTGTCTTATCTTTCTTAGGATCGGCATTGTAAACACCATCGACACCATTTTTGGCCATAAGGATAGCATCTGCTTCAATTTCAGCCGCACGAAGGGCCGCTGTTGTATCTGTTGAGAAGTATGGTGAACCAATTCCGGCACCAAAGATAACGATACGGCCTTTTTCAAGGTGACGAAGGGCACGTCCACGTACGTAAGGCTCTGCCACTTGTTGCATTGCAATGGCTGTTTGCACACGTGTATCAACCCCAACTTGTTGCAATGAATCTGCCATCACAAGAGCATTCATAACAGTCCCAAGCATTCCTGTGTAATCTGCCTGAACGCGGTCCATACCTGCTTCAGCAGCAGGTTCTCCACGCCAGAGATTTCCTCCACCAATAACAAGGGCAATTTCGATACCTAAGCTATGAACTTCTTGAATCTCTTTTGCGATTGTTTGAACTGTTTGGATATCAATCCCTACGCCACGTTCACCGGCAAGGGCTTCACCTGATAACTTAATTAAAATACGTTTATACTTGGGATTCGCCATTTTCACTCTCCTTTTTTTATCCTACCTATTTTATCACAATTTCTAAGATTTTTATAGTATCATGAGCAATTCTTTCAAAAAAATTAGACAGTTAAAAATTCCTCTAAATCGCTGAGGGCACGCTCTGCAATTTTTTCATAACGAGCCTTCTTATCACGGATACGCTCGCCTTCCAACTCCTTGATAATTCCGAAATTGACATTCATTGGTTGGAAATGTTTGCTATCTGCATGAGTGATGTAATGAGCTAAGCTTCCGATAGCCGTCGTCTCTGGGAAAATAGCCTCACTTTCTCCCTTGAAAAGACGAGCCGCGTTAATTCCCGCAACTAATCCTGACGCTGCTGACTCTACATAGCCTTCCACACCAGTCATCTGACCAGCAAAGAAGAGATTTGGTTGTTTCTTAGAACGATAGGTCTGTTCAAGAAGATTTGGTGAATCCATATAAGAATTGCGGTGCATAACACCATAACGAACAAACTCAGCATTTTCAAGACCTGGAATCATTTGGAAGACACGCTTTTGTTCTCCCCATTTAAGGTGGGTCTGGAAACCGACGATATTATAGAGACTACCAGCTGCATTGTCCTGACGAAGCTGAACCACTGCATAAGGTGTTTTGAATTCTCCATCACGAGGGCCTGTATAATCGTCTGGATACTCAAGGCCGACTGGTTTCATAGGGCCATAAAGCATAGTTTTAATGCCACGTTTGGCCATGACTTCGATTGGCATGCATCCTTCAAAATACTTTTCTTTTTCAAAGGAATTGAGCGGTGCTTCTTCCGCATTGACCAAAGCTTCATGGAAATCCATAAACTCTTGCTTGGTCATAGGCGAGTTGAGATAAGCGGCTTCTCCCTTATCATAACGTGATTTGAGATAGACCTTGCTCATATCGATGGTATTGACGTCGATAATAGGCGCTGCCGCATCGTAGAAATAGAAACCATCTCCATTATTAAGGGCATGAATTTTCTCAGCTAGGGCATCACTAGTCAAGGGACCAGTAGCCACAACTGTGATAACATCTGTTGGTAATTCTGTAATTTCATCACGAACCACTTCAATCAAGGGGTGGTTGGTCACTTTTTCAGTCACCATCTGTGAGAAACCATCACGGTCCACCGCAAGCGCACCACCTGCAGGAACCCGTGTAGCCTCAGCAGATTCCAAAATAACAGAACCCAAGCGACGCATTTCTTCCTTGAGAAGCCCGACAGCATTTGTAAGAGCATCCCCACGAAGGGAATTAGAACAAACTAACTCAGCAAAATTGTCTGTTTTATGTTGAGGTGTTGACTTGACACCACGCATTTCATAAAGTTTAACTGGAATACCACGCTCTGCGATTTGGTAGGCTGCTTCAGAACCTGCCAAACCAGCACCGATAACATTGATATAAGATTGAGACACGACACTAATACCTCTTTGGGAGTTGAAGACAAGTTTCACATTGAAAAAGCCAATCGGACTTTCCTCGCTCTCGAGTTTTCTGGCTCAGGCTGAAAAAGTCCCCCCGGACTTTTTCACTCCCACAAATCTTTCTATTTTTTTCTTCTACTAGTATAACAAAAAAAGGGAAGAAGGCAAACTTCCCTGTTTAGTCATTTTCTTGTTTTTCTTCCCAGTCATGGTAGGCAGCGTAAAGCTGGCTTTTATTCCACTGGTAAAACTTAGCTACTTCCTTAATGGCTTGATTTTTCTTCATACCTTGCTGTATGCGGGCTTGGATTTCTAAGAACAAGTCTTCCTCGTCTTTTTCCTCCACATCCTGACTGGCACCTTCCACGATGAGAAGGCATTCACCCTTGAGAGGCGTTTCAGCGATACTTTCCAGCAATTCAGAGATTTTTCCTCGTTGGTATTCTTCGTAAATCTTTGTCAATTCTCTTACCAAGACTACCGAGCGGTCACCATAGACTTCTAGCATATTTTCTAGCGTATCTGCCACACGATGAGGCGATTCATAGAAAATTTGAGTTTCTGGATAGTCTTTTTTCAAGTCGAAAAATTGCTTTTGCTGGCCTGATTTTCTGGGTAAGAAGCCGTAAAATATGTGTGGCTGTGGCGCTAAACCACTGGCAATCAAGGCAGAAATTCCTGCAGAGGCACCTGGAACAGTGATAACTGCGATTTCTTCCTCAATCGCAGCCTTGACCAAATCATGGCCAGGGTCTGAAATGCTAGGCAGACCTGCATCGGATACCTGAGCAATACTTTGCCCTGCTTTCAGGAAATCAATCAAATCAGGAATCTTTTCCTTGGCATTGTGCTCATGAAAACTAATCTGTTTGGTAGAAATGTCAAAATGCTTGAGCAAAAGCCCTGTATTGCGCGTGTCCTCAGCAGCAATCCAGTCCACTTCTGTCAAGGTCTGGATAGCTCGAAAGGTCATATCGTCTAGATTGCCAATCGGCGTTGCCACTAGATACAGCTTGCCATAGGGAGACTGCCCCTTAAAACTTTTTTGAATCTGCATGCCTACTCCCTGTATAACAACTCGTCACAGAACATACATTCCTCGTCCTGCTCTCGACGTTGTCCATAAAAATCATTACAAACGTGAAATCCATCACGGTAAATGCGACGGACACTTTCGCGAACATGTTTGGCCTTGACGGGAGCATCTGCTTCCACCTCACCCAAGCGTTCGCGCAACTTACTATTTTCCAAGCGAAGAGCTGTATTTTCCTCTACCAGGCTCTTGAGATTTTTCTTGATGGCTTCCACATCGGCCAAGGTTACCAACAACTGTTGGGAAAAATCATCCAGCGCGTCAAATAATTCTTTTTTGTCCATAAAACAGCCCTTTCCTTTCTTTATCCTTCATTTTTGAGTTTATATTTCTTTTAAGACCAGATATTCCATGGCATTTTGAAAGCTGACATTGGCTTGCCACATTTTTCTAGCTTCTAGCAGATCTTGTAGAATCATCCTTACTCTTACTTGCAAGAGGTCCTGCCCACAGAGGACTTCAATAATCCGTAAAACCTGATCTTGTTTTTCCTTGTCATCTGCCAAGCTAGCTAATTTGGCTACTTGAAGATAACTTTCTTTTTTCTTATCTACTAACCAAGTTAGCAGGTGTTCACTTTCATCGACCAAGGTCCAAAAACTTGTCTGATTTGCCAACTTTTCTGCTTCAGCTCGCGATTGACTAAACTGAGCTAGGAGAGTCGCTTTTTTCTTAACCAGACTTGCTTGTTCTAATTGATGGATGAGCTTTTCTTCTTGTTTTTTAAAGTGGAAAATCTGGGTCCGACTTCGAATTGTTGGTAAAATCTTTTCCTCATCGCTGGTCAAGAAGAAAATGTAAACCTCACTCTGGGGTTCTTCGATAACCTTGAGCAGAGAATTGGCTGCGTTGGGGTGCATCTTCTCAGCTTGCTCGATAATAAAAACCTGCTGCTGGCTTTCAATCCCTGCTTGGGAAAACTGTCCCACCAATTCCCGAATCCGTTCTGTCTTGATGACCTGATTGACTGGCTTAATCAAAGTGACATCGGGAAATTCTTCCTGTTCAATCAGCTTGCAGTTTCGACATTTCTCACATGGTAGAACGCCAATTTTATCCGTGCAAAAGAGACTTTTAGCCAAAAAGTGCGCCATTTCCAAGCTTCCAAAGAAACCTGAAAAGAGATAGGCGTGATTGAGCTGTTCTTGTTCTAGGATACGGACAAAGCGGTCAAACTGGTCTGGTTGCCAAGCCTTTAGTTGATCTTGTTTCATTTTAGCAAGCCCATTCTGTCAAACAAGACAGCCTTGGTAGCTTCCACAACTTGGTCCAAGGGAAGACTGGCATCAATCTTGACAATGCGATTTCCTTCTTTTTCCAGGAGAGAAAGGTAACCTTGACGGACTTTTTTATGCAAGTCCAACCCTTCCAAATCCAAACGATTAACCTCGCGATTGCTATTAGCAGCAATACGAGCCAGCCCTTCTTCCACCTCGATGTCAAAATAGAGTGTCAAATCGGGTTTAAGACCATCTGTCGCAAAGTGATTGAGCCAGTCAATGGCGTCAATATCCAAGCCACGACCAAATCCCTGATAGGCAAGAGAACTATCAATAAAGCGGTCTATAATGACCAACTTACCAGCTTCAAGTGCTGGAAGAACTTTTTCCACCAAGTGCTGTCTGCGACTGGCGATATAGAGAAGGAGCTCTGTCTTAGCATCCATCTGAGTATGTCTTGGATCCAAAATTACTTCCCGAATCTTCTCCCCAATCAAGACTCCGCCAGGTTCACGGGTCGTCAGCACCTCTACTCCTTTTTCCTCTAAAATTGGTAGCAGAGCCTCTAAAACACTGGTCTTGCCTGCTCCCTCTGGTCCCTCAAGAGAGACTAAAAATCCTTTTGACATGTCTAACTCATTTCTTTTTTACTACTTCTATTCTATCAAAAAAATAGGGGTTTGTGACAATCTTTTTGTCTTCTCATTTCAGCCACCATAAAAGAGGCAGTCAAAGCCACCTCTTATTTACCTAGTTTTTTAGTTCGTTTGTAGGCTTTTTTGACTGCCTCCATAACGGTTCCTCTAAAGGCATGTGCTTCTAAACTAGCTACACCAGCGATAGTTGAACCGCCTGGGCTACAAACTTGGTCTTTCAAAACTCCAGGATGTTGCTGACTTTCAAGGACCAATTGCCCAGCTCCTACCACAGTTTGAGACGCCATTTTCAAGGCCGTTTCTCGTGGTAATCCCGTCTGAACGCCCGCATCTGCCAAGGCCTCGATAAAAAGATAGACAAAGGCTGGTCCACAACCTGCAAGACCTGTCGCCGCGTCGATTAATCCTTCCCCAAGTTCAACCAAGAGACCAGCCTTGGCTAAAAGCTGACAAAAGAGCTCACTATCCTCAGCCCTGCAATTAGGAGACAAGGCATAACTAATCACTCCTTGACCAATAGAAGCAGGGGTATTTGGCATCATACGAATAATTCGGTGTTGACTTGGGATAAGACTTGCTAGTTTTTCCAAGGTCAATCCAGCTGCCATAGAAATCAAAAGAAGACTTTCTCGTTTTTCAAGGATAGTATGATATTGAGAAAGCAAGTCTGAGAACTGTACAGGCTTAACTCCTAGAAAAATCACATCTGCTTCTGCGAATATTTCTTCATTGCTAGAAGCCTGACCACCAAAGTCGGCAATGAAAGCATCCACCTTAGCTTGACTACGATTGGCAAGGAGAATCTGAGCACCCGTATTGGTCTGCAAGACAGCCTTGGCCAAACTAGCACCCATATTCCCCAAACCGATAAATCCAATCTTCATCTCTTACTCCCTTATCTGCCCATCACCAGCAATCACATACTTGTAGCTGGTCAACTCTTTCAAGCCCATTGGACCACGCGCGTGCAATTTCTGAGTAGAAATCCCCATTTCACAACCAAGACCAAATTGGCCTCCATCTGTGAAACGAGTTGAGGCATTGACATAAACCGCTGCAGAATCCACTTGATCTGTAAAGTAAGCTGCAGCTTCAGCATTTTCAGTTACAATTGCATCCGAATGATGGGTACTGTGAGCCTCAATATGGGCAACCGCTTCTTCTAAACTGCTCACAACCTTAACAGCTAATACATAGTCTAAAAACTCGGTGTCAAAGTCTTGTGCTTCAGCTGCTTGGCCTGAAACAAACTGACTTGCTTTGCTATCTAGGCGGAATTGAATCGGTTCAAGTCCAGCTTCTTTTCGATCGACAACTAGCACTTGCTCCAAACGAGGAAGGAAGCTTGCTGCCTTATCTTCATGAACAAGCAGAACCTCCATGGCATTACAAACAGAAGGACGACTGGTTTTAGCATTGTTGATGATAGACAGAGCCTTGTCTTCGTCTGCATCCTTATCCACATAAACATGGACAATACCAGTCCCTGTCTCAATAACAGGCACAATAGCATTCTCAACCACTGCATTAATCAAGCCAGCTCCTCCGCGAGGGATGAGAAGGTCTAGATAACCCTTTGCCTTCATCATGGCATAGCTACTTTCTCGACTGGTATCTTCCACTAGTTGAATCACATCTGGGTGAATAGTAGTCGTTTCCAAGCCCTTCTTCAAGGCTGTGACAATAGCATGGGCTGTTTGATAGGCGTCCTTACCACTACGAAGAACAACCGCATTTCCACTCTTGAGAGCCAAAGCAGCCGCATCAGACGTCACATTTGGACGGCTTTCATAGATAATACCAATAACGCCCATAGCTACACGCTTCTTTGTGATAACCAAACCATTTTCAAGATGATTGGTTTCTAAAACTTCACCGATTGGATCTGGTAAGGCAACCACTTCACGAATTCCAGTTGCCATCGCTTCTATACGACCTGCATCCAAATAAAGACGATCCAGCATCACATCTGAGATTTTACCCTTGGCCGCTGCCATATCGAGAGCATTGGCCGCTAAAATCTCCTCAGTAGCAGCCACTAAGTAATCAGCCATGGCTAGCAGGGCTTGGTTTTTCACGACTTCACTAGCTGTGTTGATCGATTTTTTAACAGCCTGTACCTGTTCAAATTGTTCTTGTGTACTTACCATAGTTTACCTCTAAAATTCTGTAAAGAGTAGTTGGATTTCAGGAGTAATGGAAATCCAGTCATCACGGTGAATCAAGACACCCTTGGCTTTTTGAGAACGCAACATATCCTCCAAAGCAGATGCCCCAAATTGCACGCGCCCTTTTCCAAGTGATTTTCCACTTTCCTTGTCAAATACTGTCACGATATCACCGTAAGAAAAGGCTCCTTCTGCTTCAACAATACCAGATAAGAGAAGACTCTTTCCATGTTGAGAGAGAGCTTCAGCAGCCCCTTTATCAACCCAAATAGAACCTTGACTCTGAGCATAGAAAGCCAGCCATTGTTTCTGGGTACGAAGTCCCTTCTCTTGCGCAACAAAGTAAGAACCATCTTTGGTCTCCTCAGCCGCCTCAATCATGGCATCTACCTTCAAGGATGAGCAGATATAAACAGGAACTCCTGATTCTGTCGCAATAGTTGCAGCCTTGATTTTTGTTAGCATGCCCCCAGTTCCATTTGACGAGCCAGCTCCACCAGCCATATCAATAATCTCACGATTAATGGTCTCGATTCGCTCCAAACGTTTGGCTCTTGGATCTGAATTAGGATTTCCAGTATAGAGGCCGTCTACGTCTGTCAAGAGAACCAAAAGGTCTGCTTGGACCATAGCCGCTACCTGTGCACTCAGAGTGTCATTGTCCCCAACTTTGAGTTCATCAATAACAACACTATCATTCTCATTAATGATAGGAATCGCCCCACGGCTAAGTAGAACTGACAAAGCTTGATGGGCATTTTTATAACGACGCTTATCAACAAAGTCGTCCTGGGTCAGCAAGATTTGTGCAGAAACGATTTGGCGCAAGAGAAGATTGGTCGTGTATTCTTCCAACAAAAGTCCTTGCCCTACCGCTGCTGAAGCCTGTTTATCAGCAATCTTAGTCGGACGCTTTTTAAATCCTAAGGCCCCAAAACCAGCCGCAATGGCACCCGACGACACCAAAATCAACTCATGACCAGCCTCGTGTAGCATAGCCAACTGCTGGGTAATAGCCTTTACCTTACTACGTGATAAACTTCCATCCTCATTTGTCAGAGAAGAAGTCCCCACCTTAAAGACAATCCGTTTGTATTTCATAGTCTCACTCCGATTCTTCATATTTATCCATTATAACATGAATGGCAGAAAATAGAAAAAAGTTGATAGGAAAGAAGTCCCTAAAACCTTCTTTTTTGCCCCTTCTAGAACAAAAATAAAAACCGCTAATCCTAAGAATAGCGGTTTAATCATGTTTTTAAGCTACTAATGTAGTCGCTCTATTATTTAAGAGTAACTGAAGCTCCAGCTTCTTCCAATTTAGCTTTGATTTCTTCAGCTTCTGCAGTTGCAACGCCTTCTTTAACAAGTGCTGGTGCACCGTCAACAAGTTCTTTAGCTTCTTTAAGTCCAAGACCTGTGATTTCACGTACAACTTTGATAACGCCAACTTTTTTATCACCTGCAGATGTCAATTCAACGTCGAATGAATCTTTAGCAGCACCAGCGTCAGCAGCACCAGCTGCAGCAACAGCTACAGGAGCAGCTGCAGTTACACCAAATTCTTCTTCGATAGCTTTTACAAGGTCGTTCAATTCAAGGATTGAAGCTTCTTTAATTTCAGCAATAATGTTTTCAATGTTCAATGCCATTGTTATTTCCTCCAAATAAGTTTTAATTTTTATAATAGTTTTTTCGTAGCTAGGCTACGCTGCGTAGCTTAAGACTAAGCTGCGTCTTCTTTGCTTTCTGCAACCGCTTTGACTGCAAGAGCAACGTTGCGCACTGGCGCTTGAAGTACAGAAAGGAGCATAGAAAGAAGTCCTTCGCGGTTTGGAAGAGTTGCAAGTGCAAGAATCTCTTCTTTAGATGCGACAGCGCCTTCGATTGCACCACCTTTGATTTCAAGTGCTTCAGCGTTTTTAGAAAAGTCGTTCAAGATTTTCGCTGGTGCGATAACATCTTCGTTAGAAAATGCTACTGCAGATGGTCCAACGAATACAGATGCAAGATCTTCAAGACCAGCTTTTTCAGCTGCACGACGCAAGATTGAGTTTTTAATAACTTTATACTCAACTTCGCTTCCACGAAGCTCACGACGAAGAACTGTATCTTGCTCAACTGTCAAACCACGAGCGTCTACAACGACGATAGATGCAGCAGCTTTCATTTTTTCAGCTACTACGTCAACTAGTTCCGCTTTTTTAGCAATAATTGCTTCACTCATTAGTGTGTTCACCTCCGTTATTATTTTGCTTGGGGAATTTTTCCAAAAGAAAAACGCGCCCAAACCTAGACACGAAAGTACAATACGCTTCTTTTTACATGATACGTTTTGTCCTCGGTAGGATACTTATGAGTCGAGCTCCCCTACTGTCTTAGGCAGTTTTTTCAAACCGTATATAAGTATAGCATAGTCAAAAAAAGAATGCAAGATTTTTGCAAACTTTTTTTAAACTTTTTTTGGTTTTTCTTTTAAAGTTCTGCTGTCAAGACTTGGCCTTGCTTCACAACCTGTTCTCCGGCGATATAAACATCATCTACATCACTGGATTTGACTGCATAAACCAGGTGAGAGAGCATATTTTCTTGAGGTTGGAGATGGATTTTCCCTTGTGGTTGAATAACAAGAAAATCTGCTTGCTTGCCAACTTCCAGACTTCCAATCTGTTCTTCCATTCCAAGAACCTTAGCCCCTTCGATTGTCAGCGCCTTGAGAGCTGTTTCTATAGGAAATTGACTGGCATCTCCGCTCTTCATTTTCTGTAGTAGTGCTGCTGTCCGTCCTTCCTCAAACATATCTAGATTGTTATTGGAAGCAACCGAGTCAGTCGCAATTCCGACTACTACTCCCGCTTTTTGGAGCTGGATAATTGGAGCAATTCCCGAGGCCAGTTTGAGGTTACTGATAGGATTGTGGGCGATAGCCACTTGAGAGGTTGCCAAACGTTCAATTTCTCGCTCGTTTAATTCGACCCCGTGAGCAAAGACAGACGGATTATCTAAGTAACCCAGTTCTTCTAGAAAGGCGAGGGGGCGTTTGCCGTATCGTTTCAGGATAATTCCTGATTCCTCCTTAGTCTCCGCAACATGGATATGGATAGGAATATTCAACTCTTTTGCCATATCCAAACTTTCTTCCAGCAAGTCTCTACTACAGCTGTAAGGAGAATGTGGGGCTACCATAACCTTGAAATTTGGATTTTCATATCCTAAGATTTCCTCGATGATAGCTCGTGTTCTAGCAATAGTCTCAGCAGTTGTCTCCGCCTCAGAAGAAAAAAGGGTAGGAGAAAAATAACAATGCATCTTGGAATCTTTCACTGCCTGATAAATCTGCTCAATATCCACACCATTGGGATTATACATATCGTTAAATGTTGTTGTTCCTGACTGGAGCATCTCTGTCAGAGCTTCTTTGACCGCCTTGGTAGTCATGTCGGGAGTAAACTCAGCTTCTGCTGGCCAAATATAGTCTTTGAGCCATTCATGGAGATTGCTATCATCTCGAATCCCTCTCAAGCCTGTCATAGCAGAATGGGTGTGGCAATTGACCAATCCAGGCATGATCCAAGCTCCCTGATAGTCTATAATCTGCTCAGCTTGATCTAAAATCTCTGACTTCTCTTGACCAACATAGACGATTTGAGAACCCTTAACGGCTAAGATTCCATCTAGATAGACATGGAAATCTTGGTCACAAGTCACGATATTTACATGCTGAAAGACTTTCATACTAGGTTCCTTTTCTAAAAGACAATTTATACTCTCTTCAAACCACGTCAGCTTCACCTTGGCATAGATATATGGGTATCGACTTCGTCAGTCTTATCTACAACTTCAAAGTAGTGCTTTGAGCAAGCTAGGGCTAGCTTCCTAGTTTGCTCTTTGATTTTCATTGAATATTACAGTGGATAATTTTTCTAGCTATTGTAACAAAAAAGTTACCCGAAGGCAACTTTTTTTGTCTGTAAGGGTTCGAAGTAGAAAGGATTATTCAGAGCTAAAAGCTGCAGCTTGCTGCATTTGGTAATACTTGCCCTTTCGAGCCATGAGATCATGATGGTTGCCATACTCAACGATGTCACCATCAACCAAGACAAGGATCAAATCCGCATCCTGAATGGTTGACAAACGGTGGGCGATGACAAAGCTTGTGCGCCCCTTCATGAGTTTGGCAAAGGCATCCTGAACCAGTACTTCTGTACGGGTATCGATAGACGAAGTTGCCTCGTCTAAGATAAGAATCTTGGGAATAGCCAGAAAGACTCGAGCAATAGTCAAGAGCTGTGCTTGACCAACAGAAAGAGATTCTCCAGCATTTTCAAGCTTGGTATCATAACCCTGCGGCAACTGTTGGATGAAAAAATCGGCATTGGCTGCTTTGGCTGCAGCAATCACCTGCTCCCTACTGGCATCAGGATTTCCAAAGGCAATATTGTCATGAATGGTCCCTTGCTTGAGCCAGGTTTCTTGAAGCACCATTCCAAACTGCTGGCGTAAAGAGGCACGACTATAATCATAAATAGATTTCCCATCCAGCAAGATATCTCCGGAATTAATGGGATAAAAACGCATGAGGAGATTTATAAGGGTTGATTTTCCGGCACCTGTCGGACCAACAATAGCTACCTTACTACCGGCTGGAATATCAATAGATAAATCCTTAATCAAAATCTTTTCAGGATTGTAGCCAAAAGAGACGTGTTTAAAGGAAACAGCTCCCTTAACCTGGTCACTGGTCAAGACTTCCTTACCTGTTTCAGCCACCTCAGGACTTTCTAAGACAGCATAGACACGCTCTGCACATGCCAAGGCACTTTGCAACTCGGCCAAAACTGAAGAAATATCGTTAAAGGGTTTGGTGTACTGTTGGACATAGTTCAAAAAAGTCACCAAACGTCCAATGGTCAAAGTGGAACCCATCATGATACGATAAGCTCCTACCCCAGCTAGAAGGGCATAAATGAGTGCATTGACGAAACGAGTTGAAGGATTGACTGTTGAAGAATAAAAGATGGCTGACTGCGAATAGCCTGCGTAGTTGTCATTAGCCTCACGCAACATTTGAATAAACTCTGTTTGAGCATTAAAAGACTGGATAATGGTCTGTTGACTCAACGATTCTTCAATCAACTGAGTCTGAATTCCCCTTGTCTCTGTTTGTTTTTGGAAGAGATGATAGGATCTCTTAGCAATAAAGCGTGAGATTACCATGGACAGTGGCGTCAACAGCAAGACTAAGAGGGTCATGAGGAGATGGATTTGAAGCATGGCTAGAATACTAACCAAAATCATCAAGACGCCAATGAAAAATTGGTTAAAAATCATGGTCAAGCCAGCTGCCAACTGTTCTATGTCTGTGGTCACCCGACTGACCATCTCCCCACTGCCTTGCCGGTCCACGAAAGCAATCGGTAATCGATGGAGCTTATGGATGATTCGCTCTCGCAAATCTTTAGTATAAGAGAAGATTAGGCGATTATAGAGGAGAGGATTGGTCCATTGTAACAGAGTATTTCCTATGACTACCAAGATCATCTGGATGAAAATTTGCCAAAAAACTGATGATGAATCGGCCACTAGGACCTGGTCAATGACCTGCCCAATCAGAATAGGTAGGTAGATTGATAAGCCAACTTGAGCAATAGTTCCTAGAAAGGCTAAGAAAAGGAGGAAGGGATGGCTTGCTAAATCCTTGGCCAAACGTTTGAGCGTCTGGTTTGCAGTTTGTCGTCTCATTCTAGTCCTCCTTTCCATGTTGGGATGCATTGATTTCACGATAGACTTGAGCGGACTTCATCAAGTCCTCGTGCTTACCGATAGCTAAGAGCTCACCTTTTTCCAAGAGGAGAATCTGGTCAGCCATCTGCAAAGTCGAGGTTCGTTGAGAAATCAAGATTAAGCTTGTATTTGGTAAGTTCCCTCGGATAGCTTTCAAGAGCCTAGACTCGGTAATAGTGTCGAGGGCCGAGGTCGCATCATCTAGGATGAGAAATGGTGCTTGTCGCAAGACTGCTCGTGCGATAGACAGCCTTTGTTTTTGTCCACCTGAAAAATTTCGACCTCCTGCTTCAACTAGGGCATCCAAAAGTCCTTCCTTTTCACTGACAAAATCCTTAGCTTGCGCAATCTCCAAGGCCTGCCAGAGTTCTTGGTCAGTTACTTCGTGATTGAAACCCAAAGTCAAGTTGGAACGAATGGTTCCTTTAAAGAGCTCGACTTTTTGAGGCACATAGGCAATCCAAGACCTCCACTGCTCCAAATTAAGAGGACTACGTCCATCTCGATAAAGGTTAATGCTTCCCTTATCTGCTGGATATAGACCAAGTAAGACTTGCACCAAGCTTGATTTACCAGAACCCGTTCCCCCAATGATACCAAGGATTTGCCCTTGCTGTATATCGAAGGAAATGTCTCTCAGAGAAGGCTGAGCCGCATCAGGATAGGTAAAGGTCAGTTCTTGGACTTGTAAAACCTGATTACTAGTAGTTTGCTTTTGTTCTAATTCTGAATGGATATCTTCTGAAGCCTCAGTAAAGACTTCCTCGATTCGCTTAGCTGAGATGTAGGACTGGTTGAGGGAATTTATCAGCATGGCGAGCTTGACCAATTCCACCAAAATCTGTAAGAGATAGTTGATGAGGGCAATGAGGGCCCCTTGACTGAGCAATCCTCCTTGAATAGAAATATAGCCTTGCCAGATGATAACAAGGAGGGTTCCATTAACAATCAGATAGGTCAGAGGTGTTAATAAACTAGACCAGAAACCTGTTTTTTCTTGCAATTTGGCATAGACTTGGTTAAGGGTTTGAAAAATCTGTAACTCTCGTTTTTCTTGTCCAAAAGCACGAATAACCCGCATCCCTTGTAATTGCTGGCGAGTTTCTTGAACCAGTTGATCCGTTTTCTTTCTGAGAGCACTGTAGAGAGGATTAACCATTCTAGAGAGCCCTACGATTACAATGGTCAAAATGGCAACCATGACCAAGAACCAGAGAGTCAGTTCAGCTGAGATGCGGTAGGCCATAAAAATGGCACCAAAAACGATAATAGGCGCTCGTAAAAAGAGACGCAGGAATTGATTGATACCAGTCTGAATCTGGTAAGTGTCCGAAGTCAAGCGAGTCACCAAACTAGAAGTTGTCAAACGATCCCTGCTATCCTTAGGCAAGGAAAGAATATGTCGATAAAGGTCATCTGTCAGTCCTTTGGCAAATCCAACCGCAGCCTTAGCTGAGTAAAACTGAGCTACCAAGGCCACTACAACGCCAATCACTGCAAAGATAAAGAGTATGCCAATCTGCATCCAGAGATGTCCTTGATCTCCCTGAGGTAAAGATTGGTCAACAATCCCAGCAATCACCATTGGAACCAGAAGCTCAAACACAGCTTCTAGTAGCTTGAACAAGGGTGCTAAAATCGATTCTTTGATGTAGGGTTTGAAGTAAGATAATAAGTGTTTCATAAATCCCTTCTATTTTCTAAAATGAAGAAAGTGGGAAGCACCCACCCTCTCAATTTTATTTGTTTAAGTAAGGCAATAGATAGCCATATCCTTCCTCTTCCATCTTATCCTTGGCCACAAAGCGTAAGGAAGCAGAATTGATACAGTAACGAAGTCCACCTAACTCCTGAGGTCCATCTGTGAAAACATGACCCAAGTGAGCATTTCCTGACCGAGAACGAACTTCGATTCTCTCCATTCCATGGCTCATGTCCTTGTAATAATGAATCAATTCCTTGGAAATCGGACGGCTAAAACTTGGCCAACCACATCCTGAGGCAAACTTATCCTTGGCGAAAAAGAGTGGCTCACCCGTCGTGATATCTATATAAATCCCTTCTTCAAAGGTTTGATCATAGGCATTACTAAATGGAGCCTCTGTAGCAGCTTCTTGGGTAACACGATAGGATTCTTCTGATAAACTTTCCTTTAACACCTCTTGACTAGGCTTTTCATAGTTTGCTGCATCAATCAATGGCTTCTCAGCATCTGTCACATCGATATGACAGTAACCTGAAGGATTTTTCTTAAGATAGTCTTGGTGGTAATCTTCAGCCAGAATGTAGTGGCGAAGTTTCTCCACCTCTACTGCAATCTTTCGCCCCAGCATGCGCTTCTGCTCCTGTACCACAGTGTATATAGCTGGTGAATCTGCTTCATCTTGATAATAAATCCCAGTTCGATATTGGCGACCACGATCATTTCCCTGCTGGTTAACAGACAGGGGGTCGATGACTCGGAAATAATAGAGCAGAATTTCTCTGAGTGAGACTGCCTTCTCATCGTAAATCACTTGAACCGTTTCTGCATGGTCTGTTTCCTTGAGTAGTTGGTAATTGGTCGTTTCGACTTGTCCATTAGCGTAGCCGACACTGGTTGCTAGCACTCCAGAAATGCGTGAAAAATATTCCTCTAGGCCCCAAAAACAACCACCTGCTAGATAAATTTCTGCCATCTTTATTTCTCCTTTATCAAGTTTTTAATTAGGCTTCTTTTCAAAAAAAGGATAGGAAGCCCTCCGGTCGAGAGTTTCCCCATCCTATTATCTATTCTTTATTTTGCTTCGACACGAACACCTTGGGTATCAACTTTCAAGTCATGCAGTTTTCCTTTGAAAGGTTGCTTTTCCAATTCTTCCTTAATCCTTGGCATCTTGTCATGAGAAGCCAAGACCATAACTGTCGGCCCAGCACCAGAGAGGTAGGTTGCATAGGCACCATTTTCTTTTGCCACTTGCTTAATCGTCGCAAATTCTCTCACCAAGTCCTGACGATAGCGCTCGTGAAAGAGGTCTCCCTCGATTGCTTGCCCAGCTGTCACCATATCTCCTGCCAACAAGGCCGCAACCGCCACATTGGCGATAGAACTAGCTGCAACAGCTTCTTTGTAAGACAATTTTTTAGGTAAGACACCACGGCTGTCTCGAGTACGCAATTCATAGTTAGGAATGTAGGCTAGAAAATCACATTCTGGGAAGTCTGCTACAATAGCTGAAACTTCCCCATCAACAGAGCTTGCAATAACGAGATTACCATAAATGGCCGGAGCTACATTGTCAGGATGTCCTTCAATCTTGGTCGCTAACTGCAATTTTTCATGGTCAGACAAGTTGAGCTTACCCAATTGGTTGGCTAGTTCAATCCCAGCAACGATAACCGAACTAGAAGAACCCAAACCACGCGCCAATGGAACATCACTGGTCATTTTCAAACGTCTTGGTTTCAAGTCTGGCACAATTTGCAAAGCGATTTTGAGCAAGAGATTACGCTCGTCATGTGGAATCCATTTGCCAATCTGGTGTTCAATCAACCACTCATCTCGTTCTTCGCAGACCTCGATTTGAAGATACTTGGTTACAGCTACACCGACCGAGTCAAAACCTGGCCCGATATTGGCACTGGTTGCAGGTACAATAATCTTCATCTTATTCTCCTAGCACCTTGAAGGTATTCAAGAGGTCGAATTCTGAAACCTTCTTCAATTCAGCTGCGACATTTTCAAGTTGAGATTTATTAATCTTGTGTGTAATGATAACGACACGCGCCTTGTCACCCTCTTTGCCATCTTGGAGGATTTGCTTGAAGGAAATATCTTGAGCATTAAAGATTTCAGCCAACTTCAAGACCTGACCTTTTGAGTCTGGTGCCAAGATTGAGAAGTAGTAGTTTGCTTTAACATCCTCAGGATTTGCCAAGACCAAGTCACGGCTGTATTCGTTGAAGTCTTTACCAATGGTACCATCATTCAAGCGACGAACGATACGGACAATATCCGCCACCACACTTGTTGCAGTTGGTTTTTGACCAGCACCTGGTCCGTAGTACATAGACTCACCAATACCGATAGATTCTACAAAGACAGCGTTCATCACTCCATTCACACTAGCAAGTGGGTGTGCTTTAGGAAGGAAGGTCGGAGTTACTTCTGCAGCAATTCCTGAAGGAGTTTCCTCAATAGAACCAACCAATTTCACTACATAGCCAAGTTCTTGGGCTACAGCTACATCTTCTGGTGTGATGTTGCGGATTCCCTTGTGGGCTACATCATCAAAAGCAACCTTCATGCCAAAGGCAAATTGGCTCAAAATCACCATCTTGTAGGCTGCATCAATTCCATCTACATCATTTGTAGGGTCGCTTTCTGCAAAACCTAGTCTTTGTGCTTCCGCAAGAGCATCATCGTAAGACCATCCTTCTTCGACCATCTTGGTCATCATGAAGTTAGAAGTTCCGTTGACCACGCCAAGGACACGAGTGATTTTATCAGAAGCCAAGGAATTTGCTAAAATACGAAGAATTGGAATCCCACCAGCTACTGCTGCTTCATAGTAAAGTGCTACCTTGTTAGCTTTAGCGATTTCTAACAATTCTGCACCATGGACAGCCAAAAGGTCCTTGTTAGCAGTAACAACGTGCTTCCCAGCTTCCAAGGCACGAGTGATAAAGGTTTTAGCAGGTTCGATACGCCCCATCAATTCCACTACAATCGTAATGTCTTTGTCTGATAAAATATCATCCACATTGGTTACAAAGTTAAAGTCATTCCCTGCTGCAAGCAAGCGATTCTTTTCATCTTCATCCTTGACCAATACCTTGGCAACTTCAATATCTGAATGCGCTGATTGATTGATTTTTTCTCCATTTTCCTTTAGGAGGAAGGGCACACCACTTGCAACGGTACCAAATCCTAGTAAAGCAATTTTAACTGTCATGTTTGTCTCCTCGAAATTTTCTAATATAGCCATTATAACAGAATTTTGTGAAAATTCCTATTATAGTAAATCACTATTTCAGTCTAGAAAAGAAAAAAACGAATCAAACGATTCGCTCTTCCTAAAATTTAGAAATAATTTTCCAGAAATGATTATCCAATCTTTTGCAGATTGATCACTGCATCATGATTCATCAAGACTTGGCCATACTCTTGTAAGACTGAACGACTGATATCACTATCTTCCGCAAACTCGCGCATACGAGCCAACAGCCAAGCTGGATATGGACTTGGATGATTTTCAATATCCACTAAAATGGTCAAATAATAGCGCTCATTCATCTTGTAGAGTTCAGAAGTTTCCATCTCAAAAGTCACTGTCTTGGCAAAAGCCACCAAATCAGCTAACTTAGAAAAAGAAAGGATGTAGTAGATATAAGGCTCTTTCTTACTTTCAACTTCTTGTTCAGCCTGCTCCTGCTCTTCTTCCTTGGCTTCAACTTGCTCAAGAGATTGAATCGCTTCGATATCATCCTTAGTTTTGTCTGCGATGCTTTTTTCCAAGGTTTTGATAAATTCATCTGGCGACATTTGAGCCAATTCTTCCATATCTGGTAAATCCGATAAATCTTCAAAATCTAGATTTTGGTCAATCTTTGATTTGGTTACAAAGACATCGACCTTATCAGGTTTTGGAGTCACACGGAAGCTCAACATGCCTGTATCCAGAAAGCTATCAGGCATCTCTAACTCATCCAAGATAGCATAAAAGAACTCTTCTGTTTTTTCTTGAGGAACGAGAAAGTCAGCAATCTCCATGCCACGATCCATCAAATCCTCTAAAGACATCGTGATTTTCAAAGTTGTATCACTAATTTGTTTCATTTTCATTGCTAGTAACCTCATACTTTCAGTTCTATCTATTATACTAGATTTTTACGATTTTATCAAAAGAAGGCTCCTCTATCAGGCTCGATTTTTCCTAGGGTTATTTCTGTAGAAGACTTTAAAAGAAAAAGCCTTCAAAATCGGCTCTTGTCCGACTTTGAAGACCTAATGCATTCGAATGCTTATAATTTAAAGGTTGCTACACCGAGGATAGAACGATTTAAGTTTCGAAGAATTTGAAGACTTTGCTCAAATTTCTTATAACGAGTCACTCCATACTCTTCAACAAGAAGGACTGTATCTCTTTCTAAAAGCGATGGTACATCTTGTAAATCGACAAAATGCATTCCTTTTAAAGACTCTTGATTTTGTTTCAATTTATCTAGGATAGCTTTGTTTGAGCTAACGATTGTTAATTCTTGTCCAGCATTTTTGTATGACAAGACATCTGCTAGGTTGGCAATTGTTGTGATCTCTGTTACAAAATCAATTTGATATTGAGAAAAATCACCTGCTCTATTGATTGTTGGGTTAAAGAGATAAACCAATACATTTCCCATCACAACCAAAATCACACAGACTACTCCAATAACAGCTAAACGGAGAATCAAATTCTTCACATTCAATCCAAGCGCTGTCTCACCATTTGCATTCAATTCTTTAGAGTTGATGGTTTCCAATTTTTCAATTTTCACATTTGCATAAGTGTGTTTAAATTTCTCAATCAATCCATCAAATTTTCTCTCTAACAAGTCATTGACATCCTTGCTTGGTGTCAAAATTTTCACACCGACCCCTGCATCGTCAATCATATAGTAGACGGTCAATTTTTTCCACCAATAGTCATTCGTTGAATTTTTCAAGGTTGTTTCTGTCGTATCCAATTCACTGGCCATTTTTTTCAACTCACTGGGCTCTACATCATTGAAAAGATAAGCTCCATTCAAATTCCCATCAATCAATTTCCCATAAAAATCACTATAACCACCAATTTGATGATTCAAAATCGTTTTGGCTGAATCTTCTGGAGGAGTGATTTTATAGCTAAGATAAGTTGAATAACTTGTTGTGTCTTTGACAGTATTTTTATTCTTAACAGCTTTAATTGTAAATGGTACAGCAATAAGAGCAAATAAAGCTATGAGAGCTAAAATATTTGCTTTTCGTTTTTTGTAAAGATTTGCAAACAAATCAGCTACTGAATAATGTTCAAACATGATTTTTTTCTCCTTTGTTGAGTAGATACTGGTTCTCTTTTGTAAGCATTTTTGCTACAAATATCATCACAAGAACAATTCCCCAGAATTGCATTGTAAATAGATTGAAGAAACTTTCTGAAAAGCTACTTCTTGGCATAAAGAATAGATTATTCAAGATGAGTAAGGACAAGGCAAATAAGATTGTTCTTGAACGATAGGCTACTTGCAGCATGGCTATAAATAGCATACCGAGTAAGAGACTAAGCAGAAAGACTCCTATCATACCATAGTCGGTATACAACTCCATAATATAGCTACTTCCGATACCATGTCCTTTTAAATATTCCTTATTCAAAACAAGATAGGACAAATTGTGGGCATAACTATTACTATCAATAGCTAGCTCCACACTATTGGTTGTATGTTCAAAGGCTTTTCCTCCGAAAATAGCCCCCAAGCTTCCCCTTGCAAAATAATCAAGGACAGGACCAAAAGTAAAATTACGGAAATCTCGGTAAGGGAGGCTACTGTTAAATAGAAAACCTCGAGCCAGAACGCCAAAACTGGTTCCTTGTTTATAGATAAAGTCAAGCAGAATATCCCAGAAACCTGTATGGGAAACCTGGACATTATCCCGTACATAATTGAGCACTCCCATCGCTAACATGAGAATAGGAGAACCTACAAAAATCGCTAACTTTTCTTTAAACCCAATCCATTTTCCCTTTTCAGTTTGCTCCCGCATGAAGTAATAAACAAAAGCAAATAAAATACTTAAAATAAAGGGATTTCGTGTCCCAATTGCCAAATGAATAGTATTGGCTGCAATAAAGGAGACAAGCACTGCTGTGGCCTGCCATTTCTTTGGCTTGGTTGCCAGATACATACACATTGCGTAGACCGTAAAGGTAGACAAAATGTAGGTAAAATAAGGCAGTTTACTTTCAAAATTTGCATAGTAGGCATAGTAGGAAGTCTGCAAGCGATACAGGAGCCGTTCGAATAACCGAATGAAATAGAAAGGATAGGTGAGAAGAAAAACTCCTAGTGATACAAAGCGTAACCGCTTGATATAAATCTCTTTTATAGAATTTCCTATCTTTGGTACTTTTATGTTCTTCCTAGCTATGAAGTAACGAGCCAGTACGCCTCCTGTGGTCAAGCCCAGAATCGAAACCATGACGACTATAAAGGCAAAGCGATAGGCTATCGGATGATAGGTATCCAGAGCGCCATCCCTAAAATAATCAATGGTCGGTCTTGATACCAGAAATACAAAAATAGTTAAATAGAAAATAAAATGGATTAAGTAATACTTGATATCATTCCAGCAGGCAATTAAGCTACTAACCAGTAAGAACAATAAAGTAGAAAGCAAGCTAACATTATTATTATTAAACAGATACACAATTCCACTTACTAGCGTCAAGGCATAGCTGACTATGGTCAAACTAAATAATAATCGTTTTCCATCAATCACTTGCTCACCCCCGTTCTAATGTAATTTTTTTGATTTTTCAATATTTTTCAGTAATAAGAATCGGTATAAGGAAATGTTTATGAATAGAGCCAAAGCACTAATTCTTCTTCCCTTACGAAAAATTGGATTCCTAGCAATAGCAAAGGCATGGCCTTTTAAAAATCGATGAATCTGAGAATAGGCTTCAAACTGTTTATACTGATCATCTAGTAACATTTTATCCAGAATAAAGAAATGAGCATAGGCCAATCTGAAGAACGCAACCTCTTTCAAGTCAGGATAGTTTTTCACAACTTCATTGTAAAACTTTTGATAGATATCAATATAGGCTAAATCCTTCTCTGCATACGGTTTGGTCGTAATGCTATCACCTCTATGGAAATAGTAATAATAGGGTTTGGTATTAACAACGTACTTCTTAGCCAACTTGATTAAATCAAAATGATAATAAGCATCTTCGTAAATCAATCCCTTAGGAAAGGATAGGGCAGTTGCAATCTCTCTCTTGATTAGCTTATTGCAGATCGTTCCAGGTATTTTTTCACCTATGAGGTATTCCTTTAGAAATGTTTGAGAATCACAGACAAAATAATCATCCTGATTAGCTGACTGTGGGCTTTCATCATTAGCATAGACATTCATAACACCACAACTCGAAACATCCGCATCTTCTTGAATTATTTGCTCATATAAACTCTGAATCATTTCTGGATGGATATAATCATCTGAGTCAATAAAAATCAGATAGTCCCCGTGAGCCTGCTTCATTCCATCATTTCGTGCTTGCGACAAACCTTCATTCTTTTTATGAAGCACTGACACCCTGTCATCTTGTTCAGCGATTGAATCACACAAGCGACCACTTTCATCTGTTGCACCATCATCAACAAGAATAATTTCCAGATTTTGATAGGTCTGCTTCTGAATGGAAGCTATCGATTTTTCTAGGTACTGCGCCACATTATAGACTGGCACAATGACACTAATTAATGCAGTTTCCATGCTACTCCTCTAATAGTTTTTCTACTTGTTCGATTTGTTTGGCAATTGTAAATTGTTGAATGAATTGACTAGCCTCATCGACATCAAAGTTTGAGGCAGAAGTCATATAGTTCGTAATTGCCTGAGCTGCCTCTTGATTGCTCTCAATGATTTGTCCAAATCGTCCTTCTTGGGATAATTCCTCAGCCCCTCCGACATCCGTAGAGACAAAAGGGATTCCAAGGCTCAAGGCCTCCACATACACCCCAGGAAAACCTTCTTGTTTAGACATAGACAAGAGGACCTTCATCTGAGACAAATACTGATAAGGATTTTTTTGATAACCAAGGAAATGTACATAGTCCTCAAGCTCATACTCTTTAACTCGTTTTTTCAGTTCCTCTTCCATATCACCAGCACCTATGAAGTAGAGATGATAGTTTTTTCCCTCTTGGTGTAATAATCGTATCACTTCCACTACACGGTCAGAACCCTTATTTTCCTCAATCCGTCCGATAGTACAGATACTTTGAGGTGCAATCTCGATATCTATCTTCTCTTGAGATTTTTCTAGAATAGTCTTAAAATCATATCCATTGTAGACCGTCTGTAATTTCGAAGCATAATCTGGATAGACTTCCTTGATAGAATGACTGGTCTTTTTTGAAATCCCTACAATAGTATCCGCGGCATCCAACTGGCGTCTATGTGATTTCCTTTTTGAGCTATCCTTAAGAAATTCTTCGATACTTCCATGAATCCAAGAGATTTTCTTGACTTCTTTTCTTTTAGAAAACAACAGTGGTGGATTCATAATGGTAAAAGAAACTTCAACATCATAGTCATCTTTTACAAGCAAGCGACGAGTCAGCCTTGGAAAATAAATTCTCATTCTCCACAAAAAAGCTCGAATCCATCTGGCTTGGCGATAATCCTGAAGGGATTTTAACATTCGTACATGCTGGGGAACAGATTCGTATCCCTTGTCAAAGTGCTCCATTTCAAGAATATCAATATCATACTTTTCTGGATCCAGATTTGAAACAATGGTAGACAGAATCTTCTCTGCGCCACCTCCAAGAGAAAAAGACCACATAAAAAATAAGATTTTTTTCTTAGCCACCATATTCTCCCTTGTATTCTGTATAAGACTTATCCATATCAGCGATGACAGCATCATGATGCGGTACTTGCTTATTTGCTGGTGGTGGCGTCATATAATCTCCAAAAGCAGTACTGAGATAGGCATCATAACCGACTGGAATAGGCATCTCTGTCCCTTCAAATGGCAAGAAAAGATTGTCTTCAAAAGATGCGATTAGATACTTATTTCTCATGTAGCCAGGACCTGAGCATAATTCTGTGATGCCATCGCTCTCAGCTAGACCATATTTGGTCATTTCTTTCTCAGCTTTTTTCCAAATGCGATAACGGAGAGATTTGGGCGTCACGCCCAGTAAAATACGGCTTCCCCATTTCATGAGAGCCCCATGCTTTTCTGGAATAGTTTGGGCACAAAAAAGTGAATAAATCAGGGCCCAGCGAACCTGTTTCTTCCGCTCAGCTGGATTTTTCGGATAATAATCCAAAGGCAAGACATCCAAAGCCAAACCATGTGGCAAATCCAAATCCTGCTGATAAGGTTTGATACAGGTCGTTTCCTTGTCACGAATGGTAATAAAAAGATTGCGGTCGACAAAATCCGTGTTACTCTTTGACAAGAAATAACGTTCATCTGCATAAAGAGGCCATAATTCTGCCAATTTTTCATAGTCCTTACGGGGCATAAAAAAGTCTAGGTCATCGTCCCAAGGAATGAACCCCTTGTTTCGAAGGGCACCAATAGCACCTCCACCACAAAGATAGCAAAGCAAATCATGTTCTTTACAAAAAGCCACAAAATATTCAGCCATCTCCAGACTACGAGCCTGAATTGCTTTTAAATCAGTCATATTGTTCATTATTCTTTCTATCGTATCGTTTCATTATACCACAAATTAGGACTGAAAATCTATTGCAGACTGTAAAAAATCAAAGCCTGACTACTATCCAAATAGCTATCAAACTTTGATTCTTCTGTCTTATCTTATCTCAAACCCATCTGAGACAATTTATTCTGATATTTATTTTGATCGACAAGCAAGCCCAAGCCTCCATAAACATCGTAGGCATCTACCCAATCACCCAGTTCTGGAACTGTTAATCTCTCAATGCCGTTTTGTGCTCCATTTAGGAAGGATAAACCATTGGTCAATAAGAAACTATAAGGAACATTCGTTGAGGTCATTCCGAAGACCTTGCCAAGTGCCTCTGAGCCTGTAAAGAGCTTGGTTGGATCTTTGATTTGCTGAAGAACTGCTGTCAGCACTTGCTGCTGTCTCTTGGTACGACCATAATCGCCTTCATCATCATCACGGAAACGAGCATAATTAAGCAAGGTCGAACCATTCATCTGCTGTTTCCCGACTTTAATAGTCTGGGTCGGAGACTCTGTTTCCGTAGCATGTAAGTCATCTCCCACCGTAGCTTCAGTTAACGGTTGACCTTCCAAGGTTGAGAATTTGGCATCAATCATCACTCCATCTGGGAACAGCGTATCAATCGCTGTTGCAAAGGCTTGAAAATCAACCAAGGCATAGTACTTAATGTCCAAGTCAAAATTATCTTTCAAGACTTGACGAACCATTTCGGCCCCTTTTTGTCCTTCTTGTTCCCCTAGTTCATAGGCTACATTTAACTTGTTATCCGTCTGTTTCCTACTGTTAATCACTTGACTGTAACCGTCTATATAGACCAAATTATCGCGCATAAAACTGACTAGCTTGATTTTCTTATCTGAACCTCCGACATTTAATACCATAATAGAGTCAGTACGCGTCTCAGCACTATTTTGACCGATTCGCCCATCCGTCCCCATAATCAAAATATTAACTCCATCTCTGGTATCCTGACCATTAAAGACTTCTACTTGAGCGGCCTTAGCATTGGCAGTTTTGGTTGAATCAGCATTTGAATAGCCTTTTAGGAACATAAAAATCATGCCAAGCGCTACACAAGCTAAGATAGCCAGTAAGCCTGCGAAAATACGCCCCCACCGTAGCTTACACTTTTTAGTTTTTTTCATTGGAAGAGAATTGATTTTCTGGTATCTCTCAGAGCGACTACGACTATCATAAGAAGGGATCGAAGTGTTAGCACGTGTCTTTCTATAATCCTCGGTCAATTCTTGACTTTCTGAGGTGGCGTCACTACTTTCCCCATTCAATTTATCTTGCAAGTAAGCAAACTCTTCTTTTTCTCGCTCATTGAGATAGTGAATATTCTTAAGTAGATAGTCATAGCGTAACTGCTCGTGGTGACTTAAGGGATTTTCTTTACTCATCTTCTCTCCTTTCCATGGTCTGATATTAGATAAATAGGATAGGTACCCAAAACCTTATACTGGATTCCAATCGCTTCTAATTCTTTTTGGGCAAAGCGGACCAGATCCTTATCAGCATAGTCCACATCGATAATGAAAAAGTATTCGCCCAGTGCTGTCTTGAGTGGACGACTTTCAATTTTTGTTAAGTCAATTCCTCGCCAAGCAAAGGTCGACAGGGCCTTATAAAGTGCACCTGGAAGGTTGTCAGGTAAGGTCAAGGCCAAACTCATTTTCTCAGTTTGTGCTTGCAAGGGAATACTAGGCTTTTCAGCTCCTAAAACCCAGAAACGTGTGAAATTGGCTTCCATTTCCTGAATATCCTCGGCAATCAGTTCTAAGCCATATTCTTCAGCAGAACTTCTAGGTGCAATTGCTGCAAAGGGCTGGTCTGGATGTTCGGAAATAAAGCGGGCCGCATAGGCTGTACTAGCAGTCACCTCGATTTGAGCATCTGGATACTGTTCATCGATAAATTTCTTTCCTTGCGCCAAGGCCTGTGGATGTGAAAAAATCTTTTCAATCTTAGTATGACCTGGAACCACCATCAACTGCTGATGAATAGGCTGAACGATTTCTGCCACTGCTTGAATGTGAACCTGATGAAAAAGGTAGTCCAAGGTTTCATGAACACTACCCTCGATAGAATTTTCAACTGGCACCACAGAATAGTCCACCAAGCCTTGCTCATAGGCCTTGATGACATCTGTAATATTGGCAAAGGCCTGCAATTCCTCATGAGAAAAAGCTGTCTGCACAACGTGGTGTGAAAATGATCCCTTGGGACCTAGATAAGCAATTTTCATCTCAGTTCCTCTATAATTTCCTCTGGACTTAGCTTGGTCACATCCAAAATCCGACTAGCCACTTCCTCATACCAAGCCTGTCGTTCTTGAAAAATAGCTGCTAGTTCTTCTTTGCTATTATTTAGAAAAAGCGGGCGCTGATTGTCCTTATCAGCTGATATGCGTTGGTAGAGGGTTTCAAAATCGGCTTTTAAGTAAATATTATCAGAATTGGTTTTGAGTAAGTCGCGATTTTTCTGAGAAACGACTACTCCTCCACCAGTTGACACGACTTGGTCTGTTTGTAGTAAATCAGCTAGGACTTCTGATTCTACCTGACGAAAGGCCGCTTCCCCCTTTTCAGAGAAAAATTCCGCAATGGACATGCCTAGGCGTTTCTCTATCAGAGCATCCATATCGAGATAATCTGGGTCCAAGCCTCTTGCAATAGTCGATTTGCCAGCCCCCATAAATCCTAGTAATATCTTAGCCATGAATCAAGCTCTCCAAATCATCAAAGAAGCTTGGATAGCTGGTATTGATAGCTTCAGCACGATCAAGATCCACCTCTCCATCTGCAACCAAGAGGGCCGCGATAGCCATCATCATGCCGATACGATGGTCTCCAAAAGTATTGACTCTAGCACCGTGAAGGGCTGATTTTCCTTTGATAATCATTCCATCTGCTGTAGGGGTGATATCCGCACCCATGCTATTTAAAGCGTCTGCCACAACCTGAATACGGTCTGTTTCCTTGACCTTGAGTTCCTCAGCATCCTTGATAACTGTGACACCTTGGGCTTGGGTCGCCAGCAGGGCAATAATGGGCAATTCATCAATCAAACGTGGAATCAAAGCACCGCCAATCTCTGTTCCTTTCAAGTCAGAAGACTCAACAGTCAAGGTTGCAGATTTAGCGACTGAATCAATTTCAGTTATTTCCAATTTTCCACCCATAGCACGAATGACATCAATGATACCTGTTCGTGTTTCATTAATACCCACATTCTGCAGCACTAGACGAGAATTTGGAACAATCAAACCGGCGACCAGCCAAAAGGCTGCACTGGAAATATCTCCTGGAATAACCACCTTTTGTCCTGTCAATTTTTGCGGTCCTTGGACTGTGATTTTCTTGCCCTCCACACTTAAATGACCACCAAATTGTTGCAACATATCTTCAGTATGATTACGCGTGCACTCTTTTTCGATAATAACTGACTTCCCCTTAGCTTGTAAGGCTGCAAACATCAAGGCTGACTTGACTTGGGCTGAGGCAATTGGCAACTCATACTGAATAGGGGTTAGGTTTTTCGTTCCTTTTAAGTGAAGGGGAGGCAAGTCTCGCTCAGTTTGCCCTGAAATGCTGACTCCCATTTTTTTCAACGGAATAGTCACACGATCCATAGGACGTTTGGAGAGACTATCATCTCCGAACATTTCAACTTCAAAGTCTGCACCGGCAAGGACACCTGAAATCAGGCGAATCGAGGTGCCAGAATTTCCCATATCAAGGGCATTTTGTGGCGCTTTTAAGCCATCCATGCCTACACCTTGAATGGTAATAACCCCATCTTTATCCTCAATTTCAACACCAAGATCACGAAAGACTTGCATGGTCGAAAGGACGTCTTCGCCACGTAATATATCATAGACCTTGGTCTCACCCTCAGCCAAGCTTCCAAAGATAATGGAACGGTGACTGATAGATTTGTCACCTGGAACTCGTATACTGCCGTGTAAGTGGCTAATGTTTGTTTTTAGTTTCATACTGGACCTCATACTTGCAATACTTTTACTTATTTTATCATAAAAAGCCAGAAATTCCTTAAAAATTCCTGACTTTAGAATTGTTATTTTCTTATTTTAGCAATTCTGAAATTGGTTCGAAAACAATTTTTTCAATGTCAGAAAGGTAAATTGCCAATTGTTGTTGCTTGGTAAAGAATTCTGACAATAGGTTATTTCCCTGAATCTGCTTGCCAAAGTTTTCCATCTTAGCTTGGAAGGAAGCGTCTGGCATTTGACCTGTCTGCGCTAATCTTTGAATTTCCTCTTGGAAAGCAACATATTCCGTAAAGATTTTGCTCGCCTCAGCATCTGCTGAAATCTCATCTTTAGCTGTTTTGACAGCCTTGTATTCTGGTAATTCGCGTAGACCGCGACTGAGTTCATTTGCACTATCGTAAATATTTGACATAATTTTCTCCTTATTTGATAACGACTGTGTAGTCGGTATTTTCTGTTATGAGGTGCTCGGCTCGTTCCAAGTCTTGAGCATTTTTAAATGAAATTTGTAAAATCCCGTGAATATCTTCACGGTTTTCCTCGTTGATATGAATATTGACCAAGGAAGTTCCACGTAGCAGTTCCAAAATCCTCAGGATGACATCTTCTTCATCGGGAACATCGACATAGAGGTCATAAGAGCTATCCACGCCACCACGCTTATGGATTTCCATAGCCTGACGTTGCTCACGCGCTTGGTTGAAAAAGTTCCAGATTTGCTCCTCATCTCCCTTACTGATAGCTTGTCCAATCTCGTCCAAACGCTCCTTGAAATCCTCAATTCTATCTAAAATTGTTTCACGATTGGACAAGAGAATGGAGGTCCACATCCCTGGCTCGCTTTCCGCAATCCGAGTCATATCTCGAAAACCACCTGCCGCAAAGCGCCTTGCCATCTCATGTTCTTGAGCATAAACCGCGGTCTGTTCCATGAGACTAGAAGCCAGAATATGAGGAAAATGGCTAATCTGAGAAGTCACTCGATCATGCTCCTTGGCATCAATCTCGATAAAACGAGCATGAAGACCTGAAAGCAGATTCTTCATTTCCTCAAGAGTGTCCTGACTTGTCAGGCTTGAAGGTGTGAAGATATAATAGGCATTTTCAAAAAGATTGACATCCGCAGAAGCAGCTCCTGTCTTGTGACTACCAGCCATGGGATGGGCCCCGACAAAACGAACAGGCTTGCCAGCTAAATACTGCTCCGCCGCATCCACAATGGCTGACTTAGTCGAACCAGCATCTGAAATAATGACACCTTCTTTCAAATCCAAGTTGGCCAACTCCTTAATGAAAGCAATGGTTTGCTTGATTGGTAAGCTAAGAATAATAATATCCGCCAGAGGAGCAAAACTGGCAAAATCATCCGTTGCACGGTCAATCATGCCTTCTTTCAAGGCGATATCTCTCGAAGCTTGACTGCGATTATAGCCTAAAATTTCATAATCTGGATGATCGCGTTTGATACCGAGTGCCATCGAGGCACCAATCAAACCAAGACCTGCGATATAGACTGTTTTTGCCATAGGAACTCCTTAATAGTTCTTTGTATAGTCTCGGTGTTGGGCTACCGCTTCTTTTAATTCCTCTAGATTGTCTGATGAGAATTTTTCAAGGATTTCTTGTGCCAGAACCGTTGCCACAACAGCTTCCATAACTACACCTGCTGCTGGAAGAGCAGTCGGATCACTTCTCTCCACAGTTGCCTTGTAGGGTTCATGGGTTTCGATATCTACACTCATGAGTGGTTTGTAGAGAGTAGGAATGGGTTTCATAACTCCACGAACAACAATGGGTTGCCCATTGGTCATACCTCCTTCAAAGCCGCCAAGATTATTGGTACGGCGAGTATAGCCGTCTTCTTTAGACCAGAGAATTTCATCCATAACTTGGCTACCTTTACGGTAACCAGCTTCAAATCCAAGGCCAAATTCCACACCTTTAAAAGCATTGATAGAAACAACTGCTTGAGCCAATCGCGCATCCAATTTTCTGTCCCATTGGACATAGGAACCAAGGCCAACTGGGACACCTCCGACGACTGTCTCCACAACCCCACCGATGGTATCACCGTCACGTTTGATTTGGTCAATATAATCCTTTATTTCCTGTTCTCTTTCTTGGTTAACAATAGAAACTTCAGACTGGGCAGCTCTTTCCTTAATCTCAGCAACTGTGAGATTCTCAGGAACATCGATTTCCTTGCCACCAAAGACTACGACATGGTTGGCAATCTCCATATCCAGCTCAGCCAAGAGGCGTTTGGCTACTGCGCCAACTGCCACCCGCATGGTGGTTTCACGAGCTGATGAACGCTCCAAGGAATTACGCAAATCATCAAAACGGTACTTGATGCCCCCAACCAAGTCAGCGTGACCAGGACGTGGATGGGTAATTTTTCGTTTACTTTTGAGGCGGTCTTCAATGTCCTCCGCAGACATGATATCCAGCCATTTTTGGTGGTCCTTATTGATGACATCCATGGTAATGGGAGCCCCAGTAGTCTCCCCATGGCGAACACCCGAAGTAAAGATAACTTGGTCGCTCTCAATCTTCATACGACCACCGCGGCCGTATCCACCCTGACGACGTTTCAAATCCTCATTGATGTCCTCTGCTGTCAAAGGAAGTCCTGCTGGAATTCCCTCAATAATAGCCGTCAGACGGGGACCGTGTGATTCTCCTGCAGTTAAATATCTCATACACTCTCCTTATTTTACCAAGTAGTCTTTCATCTCTTCCAGAGAAACTGGGTGAATAGTCGCTGAACCAAGCTCTGGTACCAAGACCAATTTCAAGGTGTTGCCACGCGCTTTCTTATCATGAGTCAAAGCCTGATAAAGCTTGTCAACATCCCAGTTTTCATAGTCAACAGGTAGTCCAAATTTCTGACACATCTCTGTAATAGACTGGGTTATTCCTTCTGGCATGAGGCCTTTCTCCTCAGCAACCTTGGAAATCTGCACCATACCCATGGCTACGGCTTCTCCATGCATGACTGTTCCATAACCTGCCGTTGCTTCTATGGCATGGCCAATAGTGTGCCCAAAATTGAGGTAAAGTCGAACACCGTTATCCAGCTCATCCTCAACTACCATCTTGCGCTTGGCCTGACAAGAATGTTCAATCAAAGTCTCCGCATGTTCCAGAATGCTCTCTACAGAACCATCCAGCTCCGTCAAAAGAGCCCACAGTTCTGGATCCTCAATCAAGCCATACTTGATAACTTCACCCATTCCTTCAATCAACTCTCTCTTTCCGAGCGTTTCAAGGACAAGCGGGTCAATCAGAACCCCGTCTGGTTGGGCAAAGGTCCCCACCATATTTTTAGCAAATGGAGTGTTGACACCTGTCTTTCCGCCGATAGAAGAATCCACCTGGGCAGTCAAGCTGGTCGGAATCTGAACAAAATGAATGCCCCGCATATAGGTAGAGGCTACAAAACCAGCCAGGTCTCCAACGACACCACCTCCGAGAGCCACGATTCCATCACTACGAGTCAGACCTTTCTTAACTAAAAATTCATAGACTTTCTGAACAGTGGTCAGATTTTTCCGTTCTTCCCCTTCTAAAAAGTCAAAAACTGCTACCTGAAAACCAGCATCTTCTATGCTGAGTTTGACCTTCTCTGCATAGAGAGAGGCTACATGATTGTCTGTTACAATGACCACTTTTTGTGGTTGCCATAGTTCTCGCAACCATTGGCCAGCCTGAGCCAGACAACCTTTTTCAATCTGAATATCATAAGGATGATGAGGAATATCGATTCTGATTTTCATAGGAGAGTCTCCTTTTCTTTATTGGTATTTTTCTGTTAAAGACTGCCAAATTTCTTCTGTCGGCATTTCCTTGCCTGTCCACAGTTGAAAAGCTTCTGCAGCTTGATAGAGCAACATACCCAGACCATTGACAGCTGTATTGCCCTGCCTCCTAGCCCATTTTAAAAATGGTGTTTCAAAGGGTTGGTAAATAATATCTGCCACCAAGATAGTTTCTGGCAAATTGATGCTTTCAGGAACTGGGGATGATTGACCATCCATGCCCACACTGGTAGCATTGACCAGTAAATCCGACTCGGCAATCCTTTCTTGCAGTTCAGAAACATCTTCTAAAGCATACAAGTCCACTTTAAAGCCTGTTTGCTCCTGTAACTTGTCTAGATAAGGTCTTGTTTTTTCCATGGAAACTGAACGAACAAAGACCGAAATCTGACTGCCGCCGTCCAAAATAGCTTGTGCCAAAATGGACTTGGCCGCACCACCTGCACCCAGCAGGGTCATCTTCTTACCTGTAATTGTAAAAGAAGGCAAGCTCTTAAAAAATCCCTTGCCATCTGTATTATATCCAATTAAATTGCCATTCTCATTGACAACCGTATTGACCGCACCAATCAAGCGCGCTTCGTCACTCAGTTCATCCAAATATGGAATCACCTGCTCCTTATAGGGCATAGAAAGGTTGATACCAAACATCTGGTAGCGACGAATATTGGCCACTGTTTCTGCCAAATCACCCGCTTCAATCTCCCAAGCTACATAAGCACCGTTGGTAGTTGTCGCCTCAAAGGCGCTGTTGTGGATGAAGGGGGAAATAGAATGCTTAATAGGATTGGCAACAACAGCAGCTAAACGTGTATAGCCATCAAGCTTCATCCAAAATCTCCCGAATTTTTTTCATGTTAGCTAGGGAAATCTGACCTGGGGCACTGGCCTCATCTAGACTAGCAAAGGACCAGCTAGAACCTGTCACATCCGCAGTGATACGAGAGACCTTGCCCACCTTGCCCATAGAAATAGTTACATACTCCTGCTCAGGATTGAGAGTTTTAAAGCCTCGTGTATAGTTCATCAAGTCTAAGACATCCTGCTCCGTGTGAGCCATCACTGCAACCTTGACAAGTTTTGGATTTAGGCTCGTCAACTCTGACAAGATTTCCATCATATTTTCAGGTGTTTCTTGGAAATTGTGGTAACTCAAAACGAGATTTGGGAAGTCCAGCATTTCCTCAAAAACATCCTTGTAGGTATAGTACTCAAAATCAATATAGTCTGGTTGATAGAGTTGCGCCACTTCCTTGATTAGATGGATATATTCTTCTGGAGAAAGGTCGATTTCTCCCCCTTCAGAGCGAGTTCGCAATGTGAAAACCAATTCACGACCTGCAAATTTTTCAAAAATAGCTGGAGCCACCTGCAAAATCGCTTCTTTAGGCAGATAGTCGGCACGCCATTCAATAATATCAGCATCTTGATACCTTGTGGCATCCAGAGCCTGAGCCTCCTCTAAACTTCTTGGCATTACTGAAACGATTAATTTCATTTACTAACCTTCATACTAATCACCTTGAGGTAATTACTACTTTCATCTTTTTTATTATAGGCGAAATCTGCTGGAAGACCGTATTTATTTAAAATCTGGTAACTTCTTCCTGCAAAGCCTTTATCAATTTGATCTGTAAATTTCTGGCGAGAAACATTGGCAGCATTGGTACTGGCAATGATGATTCCTTCAGGATTTAAAATCTCAAGACTCTGGGAAATCAACTTGTGATAATCCTTGGACACAGAGAAAGTTTGTTTTTTATTCCGAGCAAAGCTTGGCGGATCTAGGACAATCACATCGTATGTCAAACCTTTTCGCTTGGCATATTTGAAATATTCAAAGACATCCATGACTATAAAACGATGGTCGTCTGTGCTGATTCCATTTACCTGAAAATGCGCTTGAGACAATTCTCGTGAACGTTTGGCTAGGTCAACAGAAGTTGTCTGGCTAGCTCCTCCCATGGCTGCAGCTACTGAAAATGCTGCTGTGTAGGAAAACATATTGAGCAAGGATTTGCCCATAGCCAAACCATCGACCAGACTACCACGAACCTCATGCTGGTCTAGAAAAATCCCTGTCATCAAGCCATCATTCATAAAGACTTGATACAAGACACCATTTTCTAGAACAGTGAAAAATTCAGGTGCTTCTTGACCATAAACATGGGCAGATTCATAGTCCAAACCCTTAAAACGGATCTTCTCATAGGCTCCTAAAACCTCAGGAAAAACCTGTCTAAAGGCTTCAGAAATAACCTTGCGAATCTGATAAACATAAGAGTTATACCAAGAAAATACAGCATAGTCGCCATAAAGGTCCACTGTCAGGCCGCCAAAACCATCTCCTTCTTGGTTGAAGAGACGAAAGGCAGTTGTCAAATCATCTTGATAGTAGGCACTTCTCTTTTCTTTAGCTTGTCTAAACAGTGCTTCAAAGAACGCTTGATTGAAGGCCACCTTGTCTGTACTCACAAACCAGCCCAAACCCTTGTTTTGCTGAGAAAGGTAGGCAGTCCCAAGAAAGTTTCCTCCTTGACTATAGACTTCTACTTCCTGATCCTTGAGATGGACATCTGCAAGGTCACTAGCTTCTAGTAAAACAAGCCCCTTGGAAAGCTTTTTTTCAACCCGTTTACTGACTCTTATTTTATTCATAATCCCTATTATAGCAAATTTTATGACAATTCTCAAAAAAGAAACTACCCTTGCTTTTTTACTCTAGTTTTAAAAAATGCTATACTAATAAAAACTTAGGAAGTAATTGTGTGAGAATCAATTTTAACAAAATCCAAAAAGCCATCGGTACTAGACTGGGTTGTCCTAACTCTTTTAACCCTATATTGGCTCAAAACCTTATTAGCCTATACCATTGACTTTAATTTAGACATTCAATTAGGAAAGTTGCAGGGAAATTACCTTGCCTTTATCGCCTTTTTCAATCCCCTTCCTTTGGGGCTCCTTCTTCTAGCTCTAGCCCTCTATGCTCGATCAACCAAGATCTTTTATGGTCTGAGTATAGCTATTTATAACCTTTTATTCATTTGGCTTTATTCCAATGTCTTTTACTATCGAGAATTTAGTGACTTTATCACGGCTAATACTATGAAGGTGGTCAGCAAGGTGTCTGTTGGAACTGCTGAACTAGAGTTACTGCGCCTTTGGGATTTCATCTATTTTATGGATTTCCCACTGCTGGCTTTTCTTCTCTATAAAAAATGCATCCAACTGGATAAGAGACCTTTCAGATTCCGCTCCAGTGTCGCTATCACTGCTCTCTCAGCCCTGCTCTTTTCTGCTAATCTTTTCTTGGCAGAGATTGAACGTCCCGATCTCCTATCGCTAGGATTTTCTAATTATTATATTGTCCGCGCCCTTAGTTTACCAGCCTTTTTAGGCTATAGTGCCAACCAATCATACAGCGCCAACAAAGAACGTGCTAAGGCTTCTGAGACTGACCTTCAACCTATCACAGATTATATTCAAGAACATTCCGCTAAGCCCAAGCCAGACTATTTCGGCTTAGCCAAAGGGAAAAATGTGATTTATCTCCACTTAGAGAGTTTCCAGCAATTCCTGCTTGACTATAAACTTAACATAGATGGAACTAAGCATGAAGTCACTCACTTCCTTAATTCACTTTACCATTCGCAATCAACCCTAGCCTTTTCGAATATCTTTAACCAAGTCAAGGCTGGTAAGACCTCAGATGCGGAAACCATGCTGGAGACTGGTTTGTTTGGACTTGACCAAGGTTCTTTCATGGTCAATTAAGGTGGTACCAATACCCAGCAGGCAGCTCCTTTTATCCTATCGAAAAATGGCTACCAATCAAGTGCTGTCTTTCACGGTAATATCGGGACCTTCTGGAACAGAAATACAACCTACAAGCAATGGGGCTACCAGTACTTCTTTGATGCTTCCTATTTCACCAAGCAAGACAGTAGTAATTCTTTCCAATATGGTTTAAATGATAAAATCATGATGAAAGATTCCATCCAATATCTGGAGCACTTGCAGCAGCCTTTTTATTCCAAGTATATCACGGTTTCCAATCACTATCCCTATGCTAGCAATCTGACGGGAGATGAGCTTGGTTTCCCCTTTGCCAAAACCAAAGATAAAACGATAAATGGCTACTTCCAAACGGCTAACTATCTGGACAGTGCTACCAAGGCCTTCTTTGACTATCTCAAAGAAAGTGGCCTCTATGAAAATTCCATCATCGTCATCTACGGAGACCATTATGGAATTTCCAACTCCCGCAATCCTGACCTGGCACCTTTGATTGGAAAGACTTCTGAGAACTGGTCGAATTACGACAATGCCATGTTGCAACGAGTGCCTTTTATGGCGGTCATGCCTGGTTATGAAAAAGGGAAAATCATCAATACCTACGGTGGACAAATCGATATCTTACCTACTCTCGAACACCTCCTTGGTATTAAGTCCAATTCCTTCCTTCAAGTTGGACAAGACCTCCTATCACCAGACCATCAAGAAACAGTTGCCTTTCGAACTGCCAATTCCTTCGTCACACCTAAATACACCAGTTATGACGGACGAACCTACTATACTGAAAGTGGTCTTGAAATCAGTAATCTTGATGAGCAAACTCAGACCGAACTGGAAAGCGTTCGTCAGGCAGTCAGTCAACAGCTGAAAATTAGCGACCAGATTCAAACTGGCGATTTGATACGTTTCTATCAAAAAGATCATCTTGGAACAGTTGATACAGAAAGTATTTCTTACCTCAATTCCTTACCAATTCTGCAAAAAATTGAGCAAGAAAAAGGTAGTCGATCAACTAGTCTCTTTAGCCAACGACAAGGTAAAACCAGTACTGGCCTTTTCAAGGCACCAAGCTACCAAGAACTCCATCCCGAATCTGCAGAAACCGAATCAAAATCACAATAAAAGGCGGCTGCGCAAAAAGTCTTTAAAATCAGAAAAACGCATAATATCAGATGTGCTAAAATCTTGATATTATGCGTTTTATTGTGGAAACAGCCGATTTTTCGTTATTTACTAAAATGAATTTTTTCCAGCCTATTTTAAAATGTTTGGCGTTTAGCTTTACGCTCTGCACGACCTCGAGCGCGATTTTCAGCGCGTTTGGTCTTGCGGCGCTTTTCATCAACCGCCCATTGAATTTTTTTCTTATAACCCGGTTTGACTTTTTTCTTTTTCTTTTTAACCAAACCAATCATTTCGATATCAAGCTTATCTTGTTTTTTCTCACGGTTGGCACGACGATCACGGTCATAGGTATCTTGAAATTCTCCGTCTTTGACCATCTTAGGAGTAAACTTGATTCCCAATTTCTCCAACTCACGGATATCCGAGTCATCACTTGGCTGATAGAGGGTAATAGCTGTACCTGGTAAGCCGTTTCGTCCAGTACGACCAACACGGTGCACAAAGAAAGATAAGTCTTGCGGAATGGCATCATTGATAACATGACTGACACCTTCAATGTCAATTCCACGCGCTGCCAAATCCGTTGCTACAATATACTCAAAATCTAGATTTTTCACCTGATTCATGATACGCTTGCGCTCACGAGGGGCAATATCTCCATGGATTTTTGCCACCTTCAAACCTTGAGCAGTCAGATATGAATGCAACTCATCAGCACGCGTTTTAGTGTTAACAAAAATCATTGCCAAATACGGTTGCATCAACTGAGTCAACTGGTAAATTTGAGCATTCTTGTCACGTCCCTTAGTAGAAATCAACCAATTATCAATAGTGTCAGAAATGACCGTTTTAGTCTTGATTTTCTCCATAACAGGATTTGATAAGTATTTTTTCAAGAATGGTTGCAACTTTTGTGGGATCGTCGCTGAGAAGACCATGAATTGCAAATCTTTTGGAAGGCTGCCAGCAATCTTATCAACAGTTTCCAAGAATCCCATATCCAAGGTCATGTCTGCCTCATCAACCACAAAGGTCTTAGCCTTGTGAATGGCCAAATCACCAGATTTAACCAAGTCGTAGATACGACCTGGAGTACCGATAACAATATGAGGCTGATTGCTTGCCAATTTCTCAATCTGGCGAGCCTTATCCGTACCACCTACATAATTAACCACACGAACTTCAACATCTGAATGGGCTGAAATTTGACGAGCTGCTTGGTAAATCTGAGTAGCTAATTCACGGCTCGGTGCAGTAATCACTGCCTGTACACTATCGCTAGCTTCATCTAATTGCTGGAAAATCGGTAACAAGAAAGTATGAGTCTTACCTGAACCTGTTTTTGATTCTCCTACTAGGTCACGACCTGCCAAAACAATCGGAATCAACTTATCTTGCACCTCTGTTGGAGTTGTAAATTTTAACTCCTCTAAGGCTTCTCTAATATAGTTTTTAAATTGAAATTTCGTAAATGACATAATATCCTCGATTCTATCTATCTTATCAATTATACCATATTTTATTCCATTACAGTAGTCTCACTTATTTGGCTATTTCCAGTAGCTTCTCTAGTTAGAAAAAGGATGGAATTTTATAATCCCAACCTCTTTTCAGTCACTATTTCCAGTTTAAAGTAGCATTCAAGCCATAGTGATCACTCACTTGCGGACTCTTGTTGCCATCAAATACCACATGTAAATTTTCCACCGCTAACTCTTTGGTAGTAAAAACATAGTCGATTCGAAGGGGTTCTGTGTTCCCCTTCCAGCCATCAATTTCTGGTGGAACAGTATAGCTACCACTTTTCTCTTGAGCAACTTCAAATGCGTCTTGTAAGCCTAATGGACTAGCTAAAATAGCTTGGTATCCTTCCTGACCAGCTGGGTTGTTGAAATCCCCAGCAAGCAAAAGTGGCTTGTTCAATTCTTTCAATACAGCCTCAAATCGTGCCCATTCTTCTTGGAAACCTTTATCCCACCAAGAAAGGTGGACACTGGCAACCGCAAGCTCTTTACCTTCAACTACTGTTTCTGCTAAAGCAACTCGACGAGTGTGATAATCTGTTGGATCATCCACATCTGAAACCAAAATTTCTCTTGCTTCAATAGGTGTTTTAGACAAGATAGCCACACCTTCATGATAGCGGTCATAACCGATATGGTTATAGGCCCAAGTCCAGTAGTAATTTTTCCCTTGCTCTGATAACTTCTCAACCAAAAGTCTAACATAGTGATCTTGGTGAATAGGCTCAGCTGCTGGCAAAGCTTGATAGAGATCATTAACCTCCACCTCTTGCGAGGTGATCTCCTGATTGATTTCTTGGAAACAAATCAAATCATAGTCTTTATCAAGAATATCTTCAAGCAAGAACTGGAATTTTTCCTCAGCTTCTTTTTCCATCCAGCTATGAGTATTGAGTGTTAAAAATTTCATGCTTTTCTCCTAAAACAAGAGGTTGGAAAACAGCTTCCAACCTCAAGTATATTACAATTCTACCTTAGCAACTGCTGTTTTAGCTGCAAGAGAACCTGTTTGTTCTAATTTAACTGATTTAATAGCTTCAGCATTTGTGAAGACAACTACTGTAGAAGTTTCACGACCTGCTGCACGGATAGCATCCAAGTCAGCTGTGACAAGAAGGTCACCTGCTGCAACTTTTTGTCCTTCAGCTACATGAACTGTAAATGGTTTTCCTTCAAGACTTACTGTGTCCAAACCAATGTGAACAAGTACTTCAAGACCTGCTTCAGTCACAAGACCAAGAGCATGTTTTGTAGGGAAGATGCTTGATACAGTACCTGAAACTGGAGATACAATGTTTCCATTTGCAGGTTCTACAGCAAATCCATCACCCATCATTTTTTGAGCAAATACTGGATCTTTTACTTGTTCCAAGGCAACAACTTGACCGTCAGCTACTGAGTAAACTTCCTCAGTAAGACCTTTGAATTGAACAGTATTTTGTTGCGTTTCTGTCATTTGACTTGGAAGAGTTTCAGGAATGATTTCACCTGAATCAAGAATATCTTGGATATCAGATTTCAATACGTCTGCTTTTGGACCGTAGATAGCTTGAACTCCTTGTCCTTTCATGACAAGACCCATAGCTCCTTCTGCTTTCCATTGTTCTGCATCACCGACTTTGTCTGCGTCTTTAACAGTTACACGAAGACGAGTCATACATGCATCCACATCAACGATGTTTGCACGTCCACCAAGAAGGTTGATAATGTTTACAGCTTGAGAACCTGCTGCAACTTTCACTGCGCTGCTAGCTTCTTCTGAACCTTCAGCAGTTTCGTAGTTTCCGTTACGTCCTGGGGTTGCGTAGTTGAATTTTTGAATCATGAAGTTTGCGATGAAGTACATGATTACAGCAAAGAGAACGGTTACCCAAATGAAGTTAATGATATCCATACCGATACCAGCACTGATTGCAATAGGTGTACGAGTCAAGAACTCGATTGAACCGAATGAGTGCATACGTAGGTTTACAACGTCAGCCATAGCGAAGGCAGCACCTTGAACAAGTGAGTAAACAAGATACATAGGTGTTGCTACAAACATGAACATGTATTCGATTGGTTCAGTAACCCCTGTCAAGAATGTTGCAAGAGCTGTCGCAATCATCATACCTTTATATTGATGTTTCTTATCAGCATCGACATTACGGTAGATAGCCACGATCACACCCATCAAGATACCGAATGAACCGATCATTTGTCCAACTTTGAAACGAGCTGGGTGAACAGTATCTAACAATTGTTGGTAGTGACTTGCATCTGTACCTTTAAGGTTAACAAGGTCTGTTACCCATGCAAGCCATAGTGGATCTTGACCAAATACTTGACTACCTTTAGCTGCACCAGTTAAGACCTCATAAGTACCACCAAGAGCTGTGTAGTTCATTGGGATAGTCAACATGTGGTGAAGACCAAATGGCAAGAGCAAACGTTCCAATGTACCATACAAGAATGGTGCAAGGATTGGAGCAGTTTCTTGTGAGTTAGCAATCCAGATACCAAAGCTATTGATACCAGTTTGCACAAGTGGCCAGAAAGCTGAAAGTACAATTGCAGCAATTATTGAACGAAGAATAACTACAAATGGTACAAAACGTTTTCCGTTAAAGAATGAAAGTGCATCAGGAAGCTTACGGAAGTTATAGTATTTATTGTAAGCAGTTGCTCCAATAAAACCAGAAATAATCCCTACGAAGACACCCATGTTAAGCGCTGGGGCTTCCATAACACTAATGAAGTAATCAGCAACTTTGATTGATCCACCAAAGAGAGTTGTTACCATAGCTTCAGGATTTTTCAACATATCGCCTGATACGCCAAAGATTGTACCAGTGATACGGTTGATTAGGATAAAGGCAAGACCTGCCGCAAACGCACCACCAGCGCGTTCCTTAGCCCAGCTTCCTCCAATAGCGAGGGCGAACAAGATATGAAGGTTAACGATAACTCCCCAACCGATTTGCTCTAGTACACCACCAGTAATGACCAGTGGAGCAAAGTTAGGGTTAATCATCACAAGCGACTTACCGATTGAAATCATCAAACCAGCAGCCGGCATAACGGCGATAACCACCATCAAAGCCTTACCGAATTTTTGCCAAAATTCGAAAGACAAGACATTTTTGAATGTATCTTTCATCATTCAAATCTCCTTTATTTTTATTTAGGCAAACGTTTTACGAAAACGTTTGCACTTAACTATGTATTAATTATACCACTTTAATTTTTTTTGTAAAGGCTTTTATAGAAAAAAGTAGACTTTTTTCTAAAATTTTTGTAGTAAAAGAGGAGATATTAAAATCTCCTCAAATATACATCTATTCAAATTTAAATTTTTAAGAATCGGCGCATTGAAATTCCTGATCCAATTGAACCAATAAAAATTCCAATAACAAACAAGAGGACAATCATCAGTGGACTAAATACTTCTGGTGAAATCATAGAAAGATTTTGACCTACTAATGACTTATTAACCGATTGGTAAACCATTTGATAAACAACGAATACTAAAGCTGATGGAATTGTTGCTCCAAGTAATCCGATGAAAGCACCCTCAAGGAGGAATGGTCCTCGGATATAGCTATTCTTAGCACCAACCAAGCGCATAATTTGAATTTCGCGACTGCGAGAAATAATGGTAATACGAATGGTATTAGAAATCAAGAAGACTGCAATGAAAATCAAGAGTCCTGCTATGACTAATCCCCAAACACGAATGAAGGAAGCAAGTTGGAACAGACGTTGTGTGTTGGCTCCACCATCTTGAACTTCTGATACACCTTCAATTTTTTTAGCCTCTTCAGCTACTATCTTTACATCACTTGGTGTGTTAGTATCTACAATATATGCATCGTAGAGAGGATTGGCGTCACCATCAAAGATTTTCCAGTTATCCCCCATTGTCTCAGTTAATTTTTCATATTGTTCTTCTTTACTTGAAAAAGTAACACTCTTAACTGTAGACATCCCCTTCAAGGCATTATATACCTTATGGTAGTCATTATTTGTAACAGTTTGACCTTCTTTTTCAATAGTCTCACTATTATCAGCGACATCCTTACGAATGTAAACCATTACTCGGACATTATTTTCAATATCGGTAGCCAGTTTCGCTGTATTGAAAATAACAGAAGCAAATATGGCAACCAAGGTTAAAGTAATCATGACTGAGCTGACAGCAGCCACTGTCATCCAACCATTTCGTTTCAAACTTTTTAGTGATTCAAATAAATGGCGAAAAAATCTACTAATCATCGTATCCATACTCTCCTTTTGATTCGTCACGGACGACACGGCCATTTTCAATGGCAATGACACGGTGGCGCAAGGTATTTACAATCTGGCTATTATGAGTCGCCATCAAAATAGTTGTTCCTTGTAAGTTAATCCGTTCCAAGAGATTCATAATTTCCCATGAATTATCCGGGTCCAAGTTTCCTGTTGGTTCATCGGCTATCAGTACTTTTGGATTGTTTACAATAGCTCGCGCAATCGCAATCCGCTGTTGCTCCCCACCTGAGAGCTCATTTGGAAAAGAACGAACCTTATGCTTCAATCCAACCAAGTCCAAAACTTCCATCACCCGTTTTTTGATATTACGGCGATTTTCCCCAATTACTTCCATAGCATAAGCAATATTCTCATAAACAGTTTTCTTTGGCAATAGTTTATAATCCTGGAAGACAACCCCAATACTACGACGTAGAAGCGGGACATCTTTCTTTTTAATCTTAACCAGATTAAAACCAGCAACTGATAGGCTTCCTTTATCGATCTTTACTTCACGATACAGAGAACGAATAAAGGTTGACTTCCCTGCTCCTGAAGGTCCTACGATGTAAGCAAATTCCCCTGGTTCAACGCTGACCGAAACACCTCGTAGAGCAGTCGTTCCATTGTCGTATTTTTTGACGACATCTCTCATTTCAATAATTGACATGTGAGTTCCTTTCTATCTTAGCTGATGCGCCACTTGAGATAGGCATCAATAAAACCATCTAGGTCTCCATCCATAACCTTATCTACTTGTGCAACTTCAAAGCTAGTTCGGTGATCTTTTACCATAGTATATGGCGTGAAAACATAAGAACGGATTTGGCTTCCCCATGTGATTTCTTTTTTCTCACCCTTAAGGGAATCTACCTCCGCAGCTTTCTTTTCTTGCTCCATTTGATAGAGCTTTGCCTGCAACATCTTCATGGCACGATCTCTATTTCCATATTGAGTACGATCGACCGTTGACTGGACGACAGTTCCCGTAGGAATATGTGTCAAACGCACACCTGTTGAAACTTTATTGACGTTCTGTCCACCAGCACCACCTGAACGGAAGGTGTCCATCTTGATATCATCTTCACGGATTTCCACTTCAATGGTATCATCCAACTCAGGCATCACTTCTACAGATGTAAAAGATGTATGGCGACGTTTGGCAGAGTCAAATGGTGAGATACGGACCAAACGGTGCACACCCATTTCCGACTTGAGGAGACCATAGGCATTAGGTCCTTCAAAGGACAAGGTCACCGACTTAATACCTGCTTCATCACCAGCCTGGTAATCCAAGACTTCCACTTTAAAGCCTTTGGCATTTCCATAGCGAGTGTACATACGAAGCAACATATCACCCCAGTCTTGAGCCTCTGTACCACCAGAACCTGGATGGATTTCCAATATAGCATTATTATGGTCATAAGGTTCTGACAAGAGAAGGGTCATCTCATAGCTGGACATCATCTTATCAAGTTCGGATAACTGCGTTACCAGTTCTTCTTGAACCGACTCGTCTTCTGCTAAAAAGTCCAATAAAATTTCGACTTCATCCTGCAACTCTTCCATTTTGTGGAAAGTGTTATAGGTGTTTTTTAATTCATTTAATTCTTGCGACGTTTTTTGGGCCGCGATATTATCGTTCCAAAAATCAGGTTCTGTCATCTTGTTTTCCAAGATGGCAATCTCTTCCTCTAGACCCTCTAGGTCAAAGAGACCCCCTGAAAGAAGCTAATTTTTCACGATTTGCGTCAATTTTCTGACGAATTACTGAAATGTCCATAAATACTCCTTTTTTGTATCGTTTTATTATACCATATTCTATCATTTCTTTCCATCTTTTGCTCTAATCTCCCTTTCATGAAAAAAGAAGCCTTTCGGCTTCCATGCTTACAAAATTTTAGCAGAAGTACGACTAATCTCTTCTACTTGAATATTTTCAGCTTCAAATTTTTGCTTTAAGGCTGTCAAATCAACTGATCCATCGATTTGAACTTCGATAATCACCTTACCATCCTTGCGTGGAATATTTACGGTATGGGAGATATTCAAATTTTCTTCTACAATCAAAGAAACAATCTTTCCGAGAACACCAACTTCATCTTCTGTAACAAAGCGCACTCGAATTCCTTCTTCACCATAACCAGCAATTTCAAGAAAGGCTTGGAAAACATCACGGTCAGTAATAACTCCGTATACTTGATGGTTATCTACTACAGGAAGAATACCAATCTTGTTTTTCAGCATCAGATAAGTTGCATCTTCTAGACTAGCATAACCTGAAACAGTGACAACATCACGAATCATGACATCTTTTACTTTGGTCTTATTCAGAAGATAGTTCATCTCATAGATAGAAAGACTTGTGGCTTTTGATGGACTAGCTTGAGCAATGGTTCCCTCAGTTACCAAACCAACCAATTGATCATTTTCGATAACAGGCAAGCGGTGCAACCCTTGCTCTCTCATCAAATCTGCTGCATGAGATACTGTTGTATCTGGACTAATATACACTACCTTGCGGGTCATAAAATCTTTAACTGCCATGAGACTTCTCCTTTTCTATTCTTATCCCTATTATACAATCTTTTTGTAAATCTATCAAACGCTTACATTTCTTTTTCAAAATTCAGAAAAGTATGAATAAGCTAGCAAAAAGAGCTCTAAAATCGAGCTCTATGAATGAAGGTAAGATACCTTTCATTCGATTTTTTAATTATTAGAAATTAAGCTTTTAATGTAGATGCAGATTTGTTTGCAATCTCAATCTACCGACTAAAAAGGTCCCCCGGACCTTTTTAGCCACCTAGATATGCTTTTCTGACTTCTTCTGATGAGGCGAGTTCTTTTCCTGTTCCGGATAGGACGATTTTTCCTGTTTCCAGTACATAGCCTCGGTCAGAGATTGCGAGTGCTTTATTGGCATTTTGTTCAATCAAGAGGACGGTTGTTCCTTGTTTCTGGATATCTTGAATGATATCAAAAATTTCTTGGATAAAGATTGGGGCAAGTCCCATTGATGGCTCATCTAAAAGAAGAAGTTTAGGTGTTGACATAAGGGCGCGTCCCATGGCAAGCATTTGTTGTTCCCCTCCTGAAAGAGTGGCTGCATCTTGGTTCTTCCGTTCTTCAAGACGAGGAAAGCGTGAGAAAACCTTCTTCAAGTTAGCTTGATTTTCATCACGATTTTTCTTTAAGAAAGCTCCCATTTCAAGATTTTCCATAACAGTCAAGCCAGGGAAGACGTGGCGTCCTTCTGGTACTTGTGAAAGACCACCTGCCACGATTTTCTGAGCTGGCATTTTTTGAATTTCTTGACCTAAAAATTCAATTTTTCCTGAACTCGGTCTAACCAAACCAGACAAGGTACGGAGAATAGTTGTCTTACCAGCACCATTGGCACCGATAAGGGAAACAACTTCTCCTTCATTAACTTCAAAGCTTACATCACGGACTGCTTGGATCATACCGTAATGTACAGAAAGATTTTCAACTTTTAACATAGACATTAGGCTTCACCTCCTAGATAAGCTTCGATAACGCGTTTATTGGTCTTAATTTCGTCTGGAGTTCCTTGAGCAATCAAACGACCATATTCAAGTACGTAGATGCGTTCTGTTACTTCCATGACCAGATTCATATCGTGTTCAATCAGCATGATCGTAATCTTAAATTCATCTTTGATACGACGAATTAACTCAGTCAATTCCGCTGTTTCCTGTGGGTTCATACCTGCTGCTGGTTCATCTAAAAAGAGAATTTTAGGCTCCGTAGCAAGGGCACGAACAATTTCCAAACGACGTTGTTGTCCGTAGGCGAGGTTTTTAGCAAGAGTCTCTGCATCACCATCTAAATCAAAAATTTTCAGTAATTCCAAAGCTTTAGCCTTTAATTCCTTTTCACTATTGTAAAAAGCTGGTAAGCGTAAGAAACTAGCAAAAACATGTTGTTTGTGATGGTTGCCAAAAGCAATCAAAACATTGTCCAAAACTGTTAAATCTTTAAAGAGACGGATATTTTGGAAAGTACGTCCAAGTCCTAAGGAGGCAATCTTATAAGGTGACTTCCCATTTAAAAGGTGACCATCAAGGGTAACTGTTCCCTCACTTGGTTCATAAACACCGGTCAAGAGGTTGAAAAGAGTGGTTTTACCAGCTCCGTTTGGACCAATTAGTCCAACCAATTCCCCTTCGTTCAATTCAAGAGTCACATCTCCAACAGCTGTTAGACCGCCAAAATGTTTGGTTAACTGTTTTACTTCAAGTAATGCCATTAGTTTTGTTCCTCCTTCTTAGATTTTTTAAAGAAACGTGATAGACTCAATTCCCATGTTCCAAGGAGTCCACCTGGTCTGAAAATCATTACCAATACCAAGGCCAAAGCGTAGATAATCATACGAACGCTAGCAACATCTTGGAGAAGCATATTCAAAATTCCAAGAACAATAGCTGAAACGATGGCACCTGTAATGGAACCAAGTCCACCAAATACAACAATGATCAAAACGTTGATTGAGTTAATGAAAGTGTAATCTTTCGGTACAACTGAACCGATAAATCCTGCCTGAAGTGACCCTGCAATACTTGCAGTAATAGCACCAAAGACAAAGGCGATGATTTTAATTTTAGTCGTATTAACCCCAACTGACTCAGCAGCAATCTCGTCCTCACGAACAGATAGGGTTGAACGACCAATCGGGCTACGCAAGAAGTTCAAGGTTGCAATGGTTGTAATCACGACAAAGAAGTATACCATTTGCCAATTTGTAAAGTTAGGAATTCCCAAGATACCTGCCGCACCATTTGTAATGCTTCCACCATTGATGATAAAGATACGGATAATTTCAGAAACACCTAGAGTCGCTACCGCAAGATAGTCCCCCTTCAAGCGCAAGGTTGGAATTCCGACAAGTAAGGCAACTGCTCCTGAAATCAAAGCACCTACAAGCATAGCTCCAAAAAAGGCACCATAGGTTGGTGATTTAGAACCAATAATAGCAGCGGCATAGGCACCAATCGCCATGAAACCAGCATGTCCAAGTGAAAATTGTCCTGAAAAACCAACGATTAAGTTAAGGCCAACAGCCAAAATAATATTAATTCCAATTTGTTGTAAAATCTGTACATAGAATAGATTGAGTACTCCGACTGAGACCAGTACACTAATCAAGCCATAGCCAGCTAACAAAAGGAGTAACCATAGAATATTAACTTTTAAATTTTCTTTCATCGTTTACACCTTCTCTTTCACATTTTTACCAAGGATACCAGCTGGGCGGACAATCAAGATCAACAACAAGATTCCATAAACAATGGCATCACGGAAGTCTGACATTCCAAAGGCTGTCGCAAAAGTTTCCAATAGACCAATCACAAAACCACCAAGAGCCGCACCAGGAATAATTCCAATACCACCAAGTACTGCGGCAACGAATGACTTAAGACCTGGAGTAACCCCCATCAAAGGCTCAAGAGAGTTATAATAAAGAGCAATCAGAACACCAGCCGCACCCGCAAGAGCAGAACCCAAAGCAAAGGTAAAGCTGATAGTACGGTTTACATTGATCCCCATCAATTGCGCCGCATCGCTATCTACAGATACTGCACGCATGGCTTTCCCCATCTTTGTCTTTTGAACAATAACTTGTAACAAAATCATCAAAATCAAGGAAATAGCCAAAATCATTAACTGCACGTTTGTTAGGCTAACTGGTCCCAAATCATAGCGAACTGTTTGAATCGCTTGAGGGAAGGCACGGGTATTGGCACCAACCAGATAGACCATTCCATACTCAAGTAGGAAGGAAACCCCAATAGCTGTGATCAAAACAGCAATACGAGTAGAGTGGCGTAAAGGTCGGTAAGCAAGGAACTCAATCACAACACCAAGAATGGCTGTCGCTATCATCGCTACAATAAGCGCTACAAAGAAATTCATTTGAAAAGAATTAATCAAGAAATAACCGATAAAGGCTCCCATCATATAAATATCACCGTGGGCAAAGTTGATGAGCTTGATAATTCCGTAAACCATGGTATATCCTAGGGCTAACAGCGCGTAAACACTACCTAGAATCAAACCATTTACTAGTTGTTGGAGCATAAAATTCACTCTTTCTATTTATAATTTTGAGGGTTTTCCCCTCACTTTTTGATAGGTTCTTATACTCAATGAAAATCAAAGAGCAAACTAGAAAACTAGCCGCAGGTTGCTCAAAGCACTGCTTTGAGGTTGTAGATAAGACTGACGAAGTCAGTCACGTATATAATCCAAGGCGACGTTGACGCGGTTTGAAGAGATTTTCGAAGAGTATTAAACATCGAAACAGGGAGTGAGTCCGAGGCTCATTCCCTATTTCAACATTTTTCTATTATGGTTTTACAACTTCTGCTGCTTCAACCTTACCATTGTTCATGGTCATCATGTAAGCAGTTTTAACTGTGTTGTGGTCTGCATCGAAACTTGTTTGACCAGTTACACCTTCAAAGTCTTTTGTTTTAGCAAGGTTGTCCTTAATCTCACCTGAGTTTTTAGCACCTTTTGCTGCGTTTGCTACAAGGTGAACTGAATCATAAGCCAAGGCTGCAAATGTTGAAGGCTCTTCATTGTACTTAGCACGGTAAGCGTCAAGGAAGGCTTTTGCTTTAGCTGAAACTTCTACAGTAGTTGAGAAGCCTGAGATAAAGTAGATGTTTGATGCTTTTTCAGGAGTTGCTTGTTGTACAAACTCTTCACCGTTGAATCCATCACCACCAACGATTGGCTTGTCAATTCCCATACCACGCGCTTGGTTTACAATTTTACCAGCTTCAGTGTAGTAACCAGGAACAACAATGGCATCAAAGTCTTTCCCTTTCATTTTTGTAAGGGCTGCTTGGAAGTCTGTATCACCTGCTACGAAAGTTTCATCTGCAACGATTTCACCTTTGTAAGCTTCACGGAAGGCTTTGGCAATCCCTTTAGCATAGTCGCTGGCGTTGTCAGTGTATAGAACAACTTTCTTAGCGTTTAATTTATCAGAAACATAGTTTGAGATAATTTTTCCTTGGAAACTATCTTGGAAAGTTCCGATAAAGAGGTAATCTTGACCTTTAGTCAATCCATCTTGAGTCGCACTTGGCGAAATCAATGGAACACCTGCTTTTGTAGCGTTAGCTACCGCAGCTGCAGTTGCACCAGATGTCGCAGGACCTACGATTGCTGATACTTTAGATTGGGTTACAAGGTTAGTTGTTACTGAAGCAGCTTCTGCTGTTTCAGACTTGTTATCTTTATCGACTACTTCGATTTGTTTTCCGTCGATACCACCTGCTGCATTGATTTCATCAACAGCAAGTTGAGCACCTTTTTGTTCAGATGTCCCGTAGGCTGCTACGGCACCAGTTTCTTCAAAGTTAAATCCGATTTTGATTGTCTTTTCCTCTACTGAGTTACCAGCAGTGTTGACTGCTCCAGACTTCACTTCTCCACAGGCTGCAAGAAGTGCTACACTTGCAAGCGCCACAAACGATAGGGCAAATTTTTTCTTCATCTTTTTGTCTCCTTATTTCTTAAATAAATAGCATGTTAAGAATATACCGAATTATCAGAAAATTGTCAACACTTTTCTTGAACTTTTTCGATGATAACGTTTTCCTCTCGATAAAGATTGCCCACAAAGGGTGTTTCCAGCTCTTGAATATGACAAACTCTGACTTTTTTTATAAACTTTTCCTTGCTCAAGCGCCCGACCAATTGCTCCACTTCTTGAGTTGGAACATAGAGTTGTAAATAACGATGTTTCTTGGAATGATAGGTAATATCTCCATAATCCTGCAGTTTTTTTGCATCACGATTATAGTAAAGATAGATAATCAAGCCAGAACGATTGACTTTTTCAAACATGATAAATCCTCTTTCTAAGAAATTTCTCCTTATTATACCAAAAAAAGCAAACCCAGTCGAGTTTGCCTTCTTTTATCATTAATTCAATGAATTGTTGGCCATGATTTCATCAATAAAGCCATATTCAAGTGTTTCTTGAGCACTCATCCAGTTATCGCGTTCTGCATCTGCATGGACTTTTTCGATTGACTGACCTGAATTTTCAGCTAAGATTTTTTCCAAGGTATTACGAGTTTTAAGCAAGTGTTCTGCAGCAATCGCCATATCGGTTTGTTGAGTACCACCACCTGTACCACCCATTGGTTGGTGGATCATGTACTCAGCATTTGGAAGCATGAAACGTTTGCCTTTTGCTCCACTTGATGCGATGACTGTCCCCATAGATGCAGCCATTCCCATAACGATGGTTTGGACATCTGCCTTGATAAAATTCATAGTATCAACGATTGCCAAACCAGCTGAAACAGAACCACCAGGTGTGTTTACATAAAGGTAAATATCTTTTGTACTATCTTGGGCATCCAAGAAAAGCAACTGGGCAATAACAGAGTTAGCCATATTGTCTTCAACTGGGCCTGTCAGCATAATGATACGGTCTTTGAGAAGACGTGAGTAAATATCGTAGGAACGTTCTCCACGGCTTGTTTGTTCAATAACTACAGGAATCATTTATTTCTCCTTTTGAGTTTTAATTTTGTTGGTCAAATGACTGAAGATAAGACTATTATAATATCTTGGTCAAAAAAGGTCAAATTTTTGCTCTGTTTTCATTAGACAGAAACAAAAATTCAACCTCCTTTCGTGACTGGAATTCTTTTCCAAGTCAATCTTCTTCTTTTCGATGTTATTTCGTACCGAACAAGCGGTCTCCAGCATCTCCAAGACCTGGAACGATATAACCGTGTTCGTTCAAGCGTTCATCCAAAGCTGCTGTAAAGATTTCTACATCTGGATGAGCTTCTTGAAGAGCTTTTACACCTTCTGGAGCAGATACAAGGCAGACAAATTTGATATTTGATGCGCCACGTTTTTTAAGCGAGTCAACAGCTAAAATTGCTGAGCCACCTGTTGCCAACATTGGGTCTACGACAAAAATTTGACGTTGGTCAATATCTTCAGGCAATTTCACCAAATACTCAACTGGTTGAAGCGTTTCTTCATCACGGTACATACCGATGTGACCAACCTTAGCAGCTGGAACCAAGCTCAAGAGTCCGTCAACCATCCCGATACCTGCACGCAAGATTGGAACGATGGCCAATTTCTTACCTGCCAATTGTTTTTGAACTGTTTTTGTGATTGGTGTTTCGATTTCCACATCTTCTAGTGGAAGATCACGAAGTACTTCATACCCCATCAACATTGCAATCTCATCGACTAGCTCACGGAAAGCTTTTGTAGAAGTATCTGTACGACGCAAGATTGACAATTTGTGTTGAATCAGTGGATGATTAATAACTTCAATTTTTCCCATTTTTGGAATTCCTTCTTTCAATTTATTCCTCTTATTATACCAAAAAACGGTTTAAAAATCTTTCTAAACCATTTATTTTTGATAATTTTTACATTAAATCAGCCTCTTTAAGAGCTGCCTGTACTGTCTCAAGTGGTAAATGGGTCAATTCTGTTCCCTTTTCTTGATAAAGGTATTGGGCATAGTCGTCCATTCGGTACTGGTTAATATAAACCACGCGCTTGCAACCCACCTGTAGCAATTGTTTTGTACAGTTGAGACAAGGAAAATGGGTTACATAGGCTGTAAAGCCTTTAGGAACACCACGTTCTGCACCTTGTAGAATGGCATTAACCTCAGCGTGAAGGGTACGAACACAGTGGCCTTCAATGACCAGACATTCGTGATCAATACAATGCTCTGTACCTGACACCGAACCATTGTAACCAGTGGAAATAACCTTATTATCCTTTACCAGAATTGCGCCCACTTTGGCTCGTTTACAAGTGGAACGATTGGCAATTAATAAGGCTTGAGCTGCAAAATACTCATCCCATGCTAGTCTGTTTTCAGTCATCTCTTTTCTCCTTTTTCTCTATTTTTTTAAAAATGGTAAGCGTAAATCCGCAATCTTTTCAGCTGGTACCTTCATGCCATCCTTGGTCCATTTTAGAAGGACCGAGACGATGGCTGAACTCCAGAAGGAATGAAGATAAGAGCTGACACCTTTTGATGTTCCATGGTATTTTTCTAGAAATTCCTGCATGGCTTGGACAAAAATTTTTTCCAAATGGTAATCCAATGCCAATTGAATCACTCTGGCTTCTTTTCTGACCTCTCGGAAAAGGTGAACCCAGACTAGATAAAGGTCTGTCTTTAAATCGTAATGATGCAGCTGTTCCATGATATTGTAGACACTCCGTTTAAAGACGCTCTCTAAAATTTCCTCTTTGGAATCATAATTGCGATAAAAGGCCGCACGCGAAACGCCTGCACGTTTAACCAATTCAGAAATACTAATCTTGGTCAAGTCCTTTTTTTCCAAGAGTTGCAAGAGGGCTGTTTCAATCGCTTCTCTAGTTAATAAATTGGATTCTTGATTTGATTTTCTGAGATTTTCAAGAGATTTTTCAGAGATTCTACGTTCAGACATAACATTTTCTTTCTACTTGTCACAACAGACGGATGAGACTTTTGTTTCAAGGGTTTTCATGATATAATTGTAAAAAAAGACAGAACCTTTGTCAATGTATAACTGGCAAAGATGGAGAATTTCTATGACTTGGAAGATTATTGCTGACTCTGGTTGTGATTATCGTCAGCTAGAAACACCAGCTATTGACACGACCTTTGTAAGTGTTCCCTTAACCATTCAAGTAGCTGATCAGGTCTTTGTTGATGATGCCAGTCTTGATATTGACCAAATGATGGAAACTATGTATGCAACTGCAGAAGCTTCAAAATCAGCTTGTCCAAGCCCAGATGATTATTTACGAGCATTTGAAGGAGCAAAAAACATTTTCCTCGTAACCATAACTGGTACTCTTTCTGGTAGTCACAATAGTGCTCAACTGGCCAAGAATATTTATCTGGAAGACCATCCTGATACTAAGATTCATGTGATTGATAGTTTGTCTGCTGGTGGTGAGGTTGACCTACTCGTAGAAAAATTAAATAACCTGATTGACCAGGGCCTATCTTTTGAAGAAGTAGTTGAAGCTATCACTGCCTATCAAGAAAAAACCAAGCTGCTCTTTGTCCTATCCAGAGTTGATAACCTGGTGAAAAACGGCCGTTTGAGCAAGCTTATCGGTACAGTCGTTGGCCTTCTCAATATCCGCATGGTCGGAGAAGCTAGTGAAACTGGAACCCTCGAATTACTACAAAAAGCACGAGGTCCAAAGAAATCAGTTCAAGCTGCCTATGATGAAATCATTAAAGCTGGATATGCTGGTGGCCGTATTGTCATGGCCCAACGCAATAACGAGAAATGTTGCCAACAGCTTTCAGACCGAATCCGTGAAACCTTCCCATATGCGGATATTAAGATTCTCCCAACCTCTGGCCTCTGCAGTTTCTATGCAGAAGATGGTGGTTTGCTGATGGGATATGAAATTGATTAATTACATTCTTGACAAGAGGTGACTTCATCTCTTGTTTTTTTGTGGTACAATAGAGCTATGAAACATTTTGATACTATTGTCATCGGTGGAGGTCCTGCTGGCATGATGGCTACGATTTCCAGTAGCTTTTATGGACAGAAAACCTTCCTCATCGAAAAAAATCGGAAACTTGGAAAGAAATTAGCTGGAACTGGTGGGGGACGTTGCAATGTAACTAACAACGGAACTCTAGACGACCTACTAGCTGGAATCCCTGGGAACGGACGCTTTCTTTACAGTGTCTTCTCTCAGTTTGATAACCATGATATCATTAACTTTTTTACAGAAAATGGTGTTAAACTTAAGGTCGAAGACCACGGCCGCGTCTTTCCTGCTAGCGACAAATCTCGGACTATTATCGAGGCCTTGGAAAAGAAAATCACTGAATTAGGTGGCCAAGTTGCTACTCAAACAGAGATTGTTTCAGTAAAAAAGGTAGATGACAAGTTTGTCCTTAAGTCAGCTGACCAAACCTTCACTTGTGATAAACTCATTGTCACAACTGGTGGAAAATCCTATCCTTCAACTGGTTCGACTGGTTTTGGTCACGAGATTGCTCGTCATTTCAAGCACACCATTACCGAGCTTGAGGCTGCTGAAAGTCCTTTGTTGACAGATTTTCCACATAAGGCCTTACAGGGAATTTCCCTAGATGATGTGATCTTAAGTTATGGTAAGCATGTCATCACTCACGATTTGCTCTTTACCCACTTTGGTTTGTCTGGCCCTGCTGCCCTACGTATGTCTAGCTTTGTAAAGGGTGGGGAGATTCTCTCACTGGATGTTTTGCCTCAACTTTCCGAGAAGGATTTGGCTGCATTTCTAGAAGAAAATCGGGAAAAATCCTTGAAAAATGCCTTAAAAACTTTGCTTCCAGAACGCTTGGCAGATTTTTTTGTGCAATGCTATCCTGACAAAGTCAAACAGTTGACTGAAAAGGAACAAGAACAACTTCTCCAGTCCATCAAAGGACTTAAAATTCCTGTTACTGGTAAAATGTCCTTAGCTAAATCCTTTGTTACCAAGGGTGGTGTCAGTCTTAAGGAAATTAATCCTAAAACTCTGGAAAGTAAGCTAGTCCCTGGACTCCACTTTGCAGGCGAGGTCATGGATATTAACGCCCACACGGGTGGCTTTAACATCACTTCAGCCCTCTGTACTGGTTGGGTGGCAGGCTCAAATCAAATATATAAATAATTGAATGACTAAAATACCAAATAAGAAAGGAAGTCCTTTGGAACATATTATTTTACTAAGAGGTGTTACTCCTAATGGAAAAAATGCTATCCCTAAAATGTCTTATCTAGTAGATATCTTAACAGAAGCTGGTTTTCAACAAGTTCGAACCTATATTCAAAGTGGGAATATCATTCTTGAAAGTGACTTAGATTTAGAAACAATACGAGAACGTGTTCATACTCTGATAAAGGAAAAAATTGGGGCCGACTTAAAAATGGTTATCAAGAACAAAAGTGATTTTACAAAAATTGTCCAAGAAAACCCTTTTGGAGAACACTATCTTTATGACCGTATACACGTGATTTTTTATCAAGAATCTATTCAAAGTCTACCTTTAGAAAAATTGAAAATTGATTACGGTGAAGAAGAAATTTGTATCGGTAACCACTGTCTCTACCTCTATCTCCCTAGAACTGCAAAACAAAAGAAACTCCATACCAACTATCTTGAAAAGCTTTTTAATGTAGATTTGACCATGCGAAAACTAAATGTGGTAGAAAAATTATTAAGCAAGTAATACTTGAATTTAGAAAAAATCGGAAGAATACTCCTCCGATTTTATTTTGTCTGAGTTTGGACATAATGAGCAATCACATCTGATGTGTATTGGGCAGTGCCAGTTCCAAATTTGTCAATGTTTTCCTTAAACTCTGGGTTATAGACGTAGCCTTTACCAATATGACCGAAGACTTCAATAGAGCAGTCAAATCCATAAGTACGGATGGCTTGCAAGAGCTTGGCTGCTTGCTCTTGGTTTTCAGTTGCTGTTGCAGGTAAACCAGCTTGAAGATTTTGTGACAAAGCTTGAAAAACTTGGTTGAAGGCAATCGTAGCCTCATCTTCGTGACCTTTTTGACGTTCGAGCGCTTGGTCCATGACTTCTTGTCCATATTTCTCTACCGCCTCTTGGTGGTATTTTTGATGGTCTTGGTAGTTAAACCCAGCAAATTTCTCTTGAATGCTCATTTCTCTTTCTCCTTTATGTTCTTGAATGGTTTTTTGCAAGGTGGAAATCAAGGTATCCAGATGTTGCCTTTCACGAGTCAAATAGTCCAACTGTCTAGTCAAATGAGGCAATAAATCTGATCTCTCTTCCTTTAACAGCTCTGCTATTTTTTCTAAAGAAAAGCCTAGATATTTGTAATATAGAATGACCTGAAGGCGTTCCAAATCCTCTTGACTGTATGTTCGATAGCCGTTTTCTGACTTTAAAGGAACCAAGAGTCCTATCTTGTCATAGTGGTGTAGGGTTTTGACAGATACGCCCGAAAGCTGCGCAGCTTCTTTTATATGGTACATGATTTTCTCCTTACATTGATAGTATAACCCCTCCCCTTAGGTCAGAGTCAAGCGTTTTTGCGAAATTTTTAAAAATTTTTGAGAAAGCTGTGAAAACTTGAAAATGGTTTTCTTGACAGACCTTAGAAAACATGATAGGATAGTCAAGTCTATCAATCAAAAGAAACGCTCATCTTGAGTACTGATGAGGCTATTTGCCAAGGGCAGTAGCTTTTTCTTTTGTAACACTAATTTTAGGAGTTTAACTATGTCTGAAAAATCGCAATGGGGTTCTAAACTGGGCTTTATCCTAGCATCTGCTGGTTCAGCCATCGGACTTGGTGCCGTTTGGAAATTCCCCTACATGACTGCTGCTAATGGCGGTGGAGGCTTTTTACTGGTCTTTCTTATCTCCACTATTTTAATCGGTTTTCCCCTTTTACTAGCTGAATTTGCCCTCGGTCGAAGTGCTGGTGTCTCTGGGATTAAAACCTTTGGAAAACTGGGCAAGAATGGCAAGTACAACTTCATCGGTTGGATTGGTGCCTTTGCCCTCTTTATCCTCTTATCTTTCTACAGTGTTATTGGAGGATGGATTTTAGTCTATCTAGGCATTGAGTTTGGAAAATTGTTCCAACTTAGTGGAACAGGTGATTACGCTCAGTTATTTACTTCAATCATTTCAAATCCAGCCATTGCCCTAGGCGCACAAGCTGCCTTTATATTATTGAACATCTTTATTGTATCACGTGGTGTTCAAAAAGGGATTGAAAGAGCATCTAAGGTTATGATGCCCCTGCTCTTTATCATCTTTGTCGTCATCATCGGTCGTTCTCTCAGTTTGCCAAATGCCATGGAAGGGATTCTTTACTTCCTCAAACCAGACTTTTCAAAACTGACGAGCGCCGGTCTCCTCTATGCTCTGGGACAATCTTTCTTTGCCCTCTCACTAGGGGTTACAGCCATGCTGACCTATGCTTCCTACTTGGACAAGAAAACCAATCTGGTCCAATCAGGAATTTCCATTGTAGCCATGAATATCTCGGTATCTATCATGGCAGGTCTTGCCATTTTCCCAGCCATGTCAGCCTTCAATATCCAGTCTGAAGGGGGACCGAGCTTACTCTTTATCGTCTTGCCTCAGCTCTTTGACAAGATGCCTTTTGGAACTATTTTCTACATCCTCTTCCTCTTGCTCTTCCTCTTTGCGACGGTCACTTCTTCTGTCGTTATGCTAGAAATCAATGTGGGCAATATCACCGATCAGGACAACAGTAAGCGTGCCAAATGGAGTGCGATTTTAGGAATCTTGACCTTTGTCTTTGGAATTCCTTCAGCCCTTTCTTACGGTGTTATGGCAGATGTTCACATTTTTGGGAAGACCTTCTTTGACGCTATGGATTTCTTGGTTTCCAATCTCCTCATGCCATTTGGAGCTCTCTGCCTTTCACTCTTTACAGGCTACATCTTCAAAAAGGTTCTTGCCATGGAAGAACTACACCTTGATGAAACAACATGGAAACAGGGACTTTTCCAAGTCTGGCTCTTCCTTCTTCGTTTCGTCATTCCAATCATTATCATTGTGGTCTTTATCGCCCAATTTATGTAATCAAAAAGGACTTGAGTAGTGAACTCAGGCCCTTTCTTTGTTATGGATGGCTAACAATCAATTCTAATTCTTGTCCTTCCAGAGTCCAAGATTCAACATCACTTGGTAGGATAAAGTGGCTACCTTTTTGAATCGGATAGTTTTTCCCATCTACAGTAAGCTGACCTTGACCAGCTAAGACACTCAATAAGCTGTAATCAGCTGTCTTTTCGAATTCAACTTTCCCAGTAATTTCCCACTTGTAGACTGCGAAGAAGTCATTGGATACAAGGAGAGTTGAGCGTAAATCGTCGGCTTTGATAGTTACTGGACGGCTATTTGCAGGCTCTCCAATGTTCAAAACATCGATAGATTTTTCAAGGTGAAGTTCGCGCAAATTTCCCTTGTCATCCTTACGGTCAAAGTCATAGACGCGATAGGTGGTGTCACTAGATTGTTGGGTTTCAAGAATCAAGATACCTGCCCCGATAGCATGCATGGTGCCACTTGGTACATAGAAGAAATCCCCAGCCTTAACTGGTACTTTTGTCAATAAACTATCCCAGTTCTTGTCCTCGATTTGCTGGCGGAGTTCTTCTTTTGACTTTGCATTGTGACCATAGATAATCTCTGATCCTTCATCCGCAGCAATGATATACCAGCATTCTGTTTTTCCAAGTTCGCCCTCATGCTCTAGTCCATAAGTATCGTCTGGGTGAACTTGGACGCTGAGCCAGTCATTGGCATCGAGGATTTTTGTCAATAGCGGAAATACAGGTTCTGGACGATTGCCAAACAATTCACGGTGCTCTGCATATAAAGTAGCTAGATCTGTTCCTTCAAAACGACCATTGGCAACTTTAGAGACACCATTTGGATGAGCTGAGATAGCCCAGTATTCTCCGATTTTTTCACTTGGGATGTCGTATCCAAACTCATCGCGTAGCTTGGTTCCACCCCAGATTTTTTCTTGCATAACGGAATTTAAAAATAATGGTTCTGACATGTCGATCTCCTGTCTGATTTTTCTCCCTTCATTATAGCAAAAAAAGAGTTCCAGTTGAACTCTTTTTCATATCTTATAAAGTAGGGAGAAGATTTTATAAAAATAGTAAACAAATGTGCTCTACTCAATACTTGCACCATTGCTGGCAATGACATCCTTGTACCAGTAGAAGGACTTCTTCTTGCTCCGTTTGAGGCTTCCATGACCAGCATTATCTCTATCCACATAGATAAAGCCATAGCGCTTGTTCATTTCGCCTGTTCCAGCTGAAACCAGATCGATACAACCCCAAGTCGTATAACCAAGCAAGTCAACTCCATCTTGGTAAATGGCATCTCGCATAGTCTTGATATGAGCCTTTAAGTAAGCAATCCGATAGTCATCTGCTACATAACCATTCTCATCTGGCGTGTCCATAGCACCGAGTCCATTTTCTACGATAAACATTGGCTTTTGGTAACGATCCCAGATGGCATTGAGGGTGATACGAAGGCCAAGTGGGTCAATCTGCCATCCCCATTCTGAGGATTCAAGATAAGGATTTTTGATAGAGGCAAAGACATTCCCAGCAGTCAGATCCCTCACTTCTGGATCCCCTGAGGCCACTCGACTTGCATAGTAAGAGAAGGAAACAAAGTCAACAGTGTGATTCTTCAACAAATCCAAATCTTCTGGAGCCATTTCAACCTTAATTCCTTCACGTTCCCACTGCTTCTTAGCGTAATTTGGGTATTCCCCACGCGCTTGAACATCAATGAAGAAGTAACTCTTACGGTCTTCTTCCATAGTAGCCCAGTAGTCTCTCGGATGGGCTGTGTTAGGATAGTATTGCCCTGCAGCCAACATACATCCCACCTTGTTTTCTGGGTCAATTTCGTGGGCAAGCTTAGTCGCCATGGCCGAGGCCACCAATTCATGGTGGGCAGCTTGGTATTTAACCTGTTCTTGATTTTCTCCTTCTTCAAAACAGAGCCCAGCTCCCATAAAGGGTGCATGGAGAATCATGTTAATTTCGTTGAAGGTAAGCCAATATTTGACCAAACCCTTATAGCGGGTAAAGAGTGTGCGACAAAGTTTTTCATAGAAGTCTAACATCCGACGATTGCGCCATCCACCGTACTCTTCAATCAAGTGCATAGGACAGTCGAAATGCGTAATGGTTACCAGAGGTTGGATTCCATACTTATGACATTCCTTAAACAAATCCTCATAAAAGGCTAGACCAGCTTCATTTGGCTCGGTTTCGTCGCCCTTAGGAAAAATCCGAGTCCAAGCAATGGAAAGTCTATAAGTCTTAAAGCCCATTTCTGCAAAAAGAGCGATATCTTCCTTGTAATGATGGTACATATCAATAGCTTCTTTTGCTGGGTAAAAATAGCCCTCCTCAAACGAGAACATCTTTTTCTGACCTATGATTATGGCTTCACGGTCTGGTCCAATGGGTACCACATCAACGTTAGCAAGACCTCGATCATCTAGATTATAAGCCCCCTCACATTGATTAGCTGCCGTAGCACCACCCCAAAGGAAGCCCTCTGGAAATTGTAGTATTTCTGTCATCACTTTACCTCATTTGATTTGATAGTTCTATTATACTAAAAAGAAAACAAAAAATTTGGAACTATCTGGGTAATGATGTCCTGAGCTGGCTTTTACGTTTGAATAAAAAATAAGCAAGAGTTTGAGAGTTTTGCTATAAAAATGTAAACTATCACAGTCTTGTGATAAGAAAAAGACCGGATTGCTCCGATCTTTCAATAGTTCATATTCTCACATTCTGTTTTAAGAATAGTTAAGATTATCTTCAAATGACTAAGCGTCCTATTTCATACGATAAAAATCAATCACTAGACCAGCAGGTCCTTTAACTAATAAGGACTCTGTTCCCCAATCGGTTACAGTTGGACCGTTTAAAACCTGGATACCAAGTTCTTTCAACCGTTGGTAGTTCTGATCTACATTCTCAACCTCAATGTGAAGAATGATTCCTGACTGAAAGTTTTCCAAAGGAACCAAATGATTTTGGGACAACATCAGACAGTGACTGCCAATCGTAAACTGAGCAAAACCATCATCAGCATAATCTGCCTTTTTATCCAAGATATGCTCCAAATCAGCACAGACTTGGGGAACATCTGAAACGATAATATCTAATTGATTTAAATTCATTTACTATTCTCCATAAAAAGACCGGATTGCTCCGATCTTTTCAAGTTTCTCTCTATGAAAATCAAAGAATAAACAAGGCATCAAACCGCAGGCAGTACTGGAGTACGGCAAGGTGAAGATAACGCAGTTTACATTTGATTTTCGACGAGAGAAATTATTTAATTGCGCGTGATTGCAAACCTTCTTCTTCCAAGAAGAGACGGAATGGTACGAGTTCTTCTGCTTCGTATTTTTCCTTGAAGGCTTTGATAGCTTCTTCTGAGTGAAGTTTTGGATCCAATTCAAGTACTTCTACTGGAAGTGGACGGTGGTGAGTGATGCGAGCATCGATAACAACAGTTTTACCTTCTTTGTTCAATTTAACAGCTTCTGCAACAACTGCATCGATGTCTTCGATACGGTCAACTGTAAATCCAACAGCTCCTTGAGCTTCAGCGATTTTCGCATAGTCAGCATTAGGGAAGTCACAACCAAACAAGTGTTTGTTTGTGTCTTCGTATTTGTCCTTGATGAAGGCATATTTACCATTTGAGAAGACAACGTTGATAACTGGAAGGTCGTATTGAACGTTTGTGATAACGTCTGGGTAGCACATGTTGAATGCACCGTCACCCATGATGTTCCATACTTGGCGATCTGGATTGTCTTTCTTAGCAGCGATACCACCAGGAAGGGCAATACCCATTGTCGCAAAGAGTGGAGATGTACGCCACATGTTCTTAGGTGTCATGTGAAGGTGACGAGTAGATGTTTGAGTAGTGTCACCTACGTCGATTGAGTAGATAGCGTCTTGATCAGCATGTTTGTTGATTGCATTGTAAACTTGATACAATTGCAATTCACCCTCAGTTTTACCTTCGAGTTTGTCCATGTAATCACGCCAGTTTTGGTTGTTCTTAACGTTTGCACGCCACCATGGAGTAGATTCAACTGGGTTCACTTTGTCAAGGATAGCTTGTGCTGCTTGACCTGCGTCACCAAGGATTGAAGCGTCAAGGGCGTGACGTTTACCAAGTTTGTAAGGGTCAATATCGACTTGGATGAATTTTTCAGTGTTTTTGAATGCTTCGTATACTTCAGCAAATGGGAAGTTTGAACCAAGGAAAAGAACTGTGTCTGCTTCAAAGACCACTTCGTTGGCTGGTTTCCAACCAACACGGTAAGCAGAACCTGTCAAACCTTCGTAGTTCCATTCGAAAGCTTCGAAGTTTTTACCAGTAGTGATGATTGGTGCTTTGATTTTACGTGACAATTCAGTGATTACTTCACCAGCTTTAACACCACCGTAACCAGCATAGATAACTGGACGTTCAGCATTGTTCAAGATTTCAACAGCTTTGTCGATTTCAACTTCGTTCAAAGCAGGAGCGATAAATGAACGCTCGTATGAACCTGATCCATAGTATGAGTTTTCATCGATTTCTTGGAAACCGAAGTTTACTGGAATTTCAACAACAGCTGGACCTTTTTTAGAAACTGCAGCACGGCAAGCTTCGTCGATTACTTTTGGCAATTGCTCAGCGTAAGCTACACGTTTGTTGTATACAGCGATACCGTTGTACATTGGGTTTTGGTTCAATTCTTGGAAGGCATCCATGTTGAGTTCGTTAACTGGACGTGATCCAAGGATCGCTAGGAATGGAGTGTTATCCATAGCTGCATCGTAAACACCGTTAATCAAGTGAGTCGCACCTGGACCACCTGAACCAACTGCAACCCCGATTGAGCCGCCGAATTTAGCTTGCATAACCGCTGCAAGAGCACCTGTTTCTTCGTGGCGAACTTGCAAGAAGCGGATATCTTTGTCTTCAGCCAAAGCGTCCATCAATGAGCTGAGTGTTCCTGATGGGATACCGTAGATTGTGTCTACGCCCCATGTTTTCAATACGTTGAGCATTGCTGCAGATGCAGTAATTTTCCCTTGAGTCATAATGATAACTCTCCTTCAAATATTTTTAAATCTACTAAAAAAGTTTCGTATACTTTTTTGAAAACGTTTCAGCAAATTTTTACTCTACTAATTTACCACATTTAGTTCGACTTTACTAAGAATCTGCTCACAAGTTCTTATTATCTATTACAGTACAGTTTGAAAACGTTTTTAGATTCTGTTTTATAATAAAAAGCGAGCAAGCTCGCTTTTAATCTATTTTACTAAAGTTTAACAGAAGGGAACTGGTCAGAACAGATACTGAACTAAAGGCCATAGCTAGACCTGCCAGTTCTGGGTTGAGGGCCAGTCCAACACCTGAAAAGACTCCTGCTGCTATCGGAATTCCAACGACATTGTAGATAAAGGCCCAGAAAAGATTGAGCAGAATTCGATTAAAGGTTTTCTTACTCATGTCAAAGGCACGAACCACTCCTAGGAGGTTATTAGTTGTCAACACCAAATCTGCTGACTCGATAGCAATATCTGTTCCAGCTCCCATAGCAATCCCCACATCTGCTACACTGAGGGCAGGAGCGTCATTGATGCCATCACCAACAAAGGCTACTTTTCCAGCCGCTTGTAGTTTATGGATTTCGTTGGCTTTTTCTTCTGGCAAGACACCTGCAATGACCTCTTCGATTCCGATCTGATCGGCAATGGCACGCGCCACACCTGCATTGTCTCCTGTCAGCATGACAGTTTTAAGTCCACGTTTTTTCAGCTGGCTGATAGCTAGCTTTGCATTTTCCTTGGGAATATCTTGCAGAGCAAGCAAGCCTTTGATTTCATTCTCAACAGCCAAGAAAACAACTGTCTTAGCCTCTTTTTCCAGTTCTTCTAGTTTTTCTTGATAAATACTAGAAATATCCATGCCATCCAGTATTTTAGCATTTCCAAGCAGAACTTGTTTTCCATTGATTTGCCCTGAGACACCTTTTCCGTGCAAGGCTTGGAAATTTTCAACAGTTTGTAACTCAAGTCCAACTTCACTCGCTCGTTTCACAACGGCTTCAGCCAGTGGGTGTTGAGAAGCTTCTTCCAAGGAGGCTGCCAATCCAAGCACTTCTACTTCGTCGCCGATGATATCTGTTACCACAGGCTTCCCTTCCGTCAAAGTCCCAGTCTTATCAAAGACAAGAGTTTGGACTTTCTGGATTTCCTGTAGAACCATTCCATTTTTGAGTAGAACTCCCATCTTGGCACTGCGTCCTGTCCCTACCATAAGGGCTGTCGGTGTTGCGAGCCCCAAGGCACAAGGGCAGGCGATAATCAAAACCGCCACTCCGTAGAGAAGAGAGGACACAAAGCTAGCTCCAAGCACGACTACACTATCTCTCAACAAGACAAACCAAACCCAAAAGGTCACAATCCCTAAAATGACAACTGCTGGAACAAAAATCCCTGAAACTTTATCAGTCAAGTCCTGAATCGGAGCACGACTTGTCTGAGCTTTCTTCACAAAATCCACAATCTGAGCCAAAACAGTCTCTGAACCAACTTTTTCTGCTCTAAAAACAAGTGTTCCACTATTATTGATGGTTGAACCAATGACGGTATCTCCAACTGTCTTGTCCACAGGCAGACTCTCACCTGTCACCATAGACTCATCAATACTAGAGATACCTTCTACTACGACACCATCAACAGCAATCTTTTCACCGGGACGCACTCGAATCAGATCACCTACCTTGACTTGTTCCAAAGGAACTTGAACATAGCGATCCTCACGCAAGACTTCTGCTGTTTTAGCCTGCAAGTCCAGCAATTTCTCCACAGCTTGGGAAGTATTTTTCCGCATTTTCTCCTCAAAAACGGCTCCCAGAAGAACGAAGAAGAAGATAAATGCAGCACTTTCAAAGTAAACGGGGAGACCAGCGAAGAGGGCAACTAAGCTATAGAAATAGGCCACTAGGGTTCCCAGAGCAACCAAGGTATCCATGTTGGCATTGTGCTTTTTAAAACTAGCCCAAGCACTTTGGATATAAGGACCACCTGCTACTAGCATAATCGGTGTTGTGGCTAAAAAGGTGCCCCAACGCATGACTTGGTGACTAATTCCTCCTGTAGACATCCCAATCATGAGAATCACAAGAGGCACAGTAAAGATACTAGTAATCCAAAAACGCTGTAAAAGTGATAGAGATTTTCGAGTCTTCTCAACTACGGTATAACTCCCCTTTTGCATCTTCATGCCACAAGAAAATTCATGTTGACCTAATTCTTGAGGTGTAAATCGAATGACTTTCTCCTCATCTACGCCGATTGGTTCCAAGATGCCTTCTTCTTCAAATAGAATTTCCTTATAACAGTTTGAAGGTGTCACACGGTGAAAGGTGATCTCAGCAGGAACTCCTTTTTGCAGTTGAATGTGGGCTGGATGGTAGCCTTTGTCTGCCGTGATACGGATTTTTTGAACACCATTTTCAAGACTTGCTTTTACAATTTCAGTCATATCATTCTCCTATTCTACAATCATCTTGCCGTGCATCATATTCATGCCACAAGAGAAACCATACTCTCCAGCCTGCTCAGGCGTGATTTCCACTACATACTCTTCACCCATTGGCAGGTCCGCATGTACACCAAAGTCTGGAAAAACAATTTGGTCCAAACAGGGCGAAGGGTCCTTACGGTCAAAGACAATGCGGGCTGGCACTGATTTCTTGAGGATAATCAACTCAGGCGTATAGCCCCCCATGACCTCCACTCGAATCTCTTGGTAGCCGTTTTTTTGCTGGGCCTTTTGTCCAGATTTTTCAGGCTTTTTGAAAAACCAAAACAAGATAAACGCGATAAGGGCAATACAAATAATGGTTACAATACTATTTAACATGACGTCTCCTTTACATACAATTACATTTTACTTTTGTTACAGCGCTTGATTTCTTCTCAGAAATCACAGCTTCCAAGTCTTCCAAGTCAGCCTGAGTAAAATCACATTCGGCAATCAAATCAGCCAACAAGTTCTTAATCCTACGAGAACAAACCTTGTCTTTGATATCTTGGACAAGTAAATCCCGACTTTGGTCCAGAGTTAATAGGGCTGAATAGACAAAGAACTTGCCTTCTTTTTTCCGAGTCAGACACTCTTTCTCAACCAGACGAGCCAAAAGAGTTTGAATGGTTGACTTGGACCAGTCGAACCGCTCCGCCAGAACCCTGATCAAATCCGTACTGGTCTGCTCTCCTTGCATCCAAATAATCTTCATGACCTGCCATTCTGCATCTGAAATCTGCATTAGCACACCTCCTAAATCTACATTTGTCAATTACAGTTATTAGTATACTCTTAAAATCTACATTTGTCAACCATAAAATTTATCTTTTCTTTGAAAAATTGAATTTTAACCATACGATAAAGGATTTTCAGTCAAATCTTACTATATAAACTATAAAAATATGCTATACTAAAGAAAAAAAGAAAACAACCACTAGGGGTGCGTAAAGCTGAGATTAACGACTGTTAGACCCTTTGACTCAATCTAGGTAATGCTAGCTGATGGAAGTGGAAATGATAATGGGGACTAGCAGTCTTCTATTGCCTTTCTAAAACAGACTAGCTTGTTCTTAAGAATACAAACTTCAGTTGGTTGGGAGGTTTTAGATGACTTATTTACCCGTTGCTTTGACCATTGCAGGGACTGACCCTAGTGGCGGTGCTGGCATTATGGCTGACTTAAAGTCGTTCCAAGCTAGAGATGTCTATGGAATGGCCGTTGTGACCAGTCTTGTCGCTCAAAATACCAGAGGTGTTCAGCTAATCGAGCACGTTTCTCCTCAAATGTTGAAATCCCAATTGGAGAGTGTCTTTTCGGATATCCCACCTCAGGCTGTAAAAACTGGCATGTTGGCAACTACTGAAATTATGGAAATCATCCAGCCCTATCTTAAAAAGCTAGATTGTCCCTACGTCCTTGACCCTGTTATGGTCGCTACTAGTGGAGACACTCTGATTGATACCAGTGCCAGAACCTACCTAAAAACAAACCTGCTTCCACTTGCAACCATCATCACACCCAATCTTCCTGAGGCAGAAGAGATTGTTGGTTTTTCAATCCATGACCCCGAAGACATGCAGCGTGCTGGTCGCCTGATTTTAAAAGAATTTGGTCCTCAGTCGGTGGTCATCAAAGGTGGCCATCTCGAAGGTGGTGCTAAGGATTTCCTTTTTACCAAGGATGAGCAATTTGTCTGGGAAAGTCCACGAATTCAAACCTGTCATACACATGGTACTGGATGTACCTTTGCTGCTGTGATTACGGCTGAACTAGCCAAGGGGAAAACCCTCTATCAAGCAGTCGATAAGGCCAAGGCCTTTATCACAAAAGCCATTCAAGATGCCCCTCAACTCGGTCATGGTTCTGGTCCAGTCAACCATACAAGTTTTAAAGATTAAAAAAACTCTCTAGTTCCCACTTTAAGGGAATTAGAGAGTTTTTATACTTTTCGAAAATCTTTTCAAACTATGTCAGCTTTATCTGCAACCTCAAAGCTGTGTTTTGAGCAACCTGCAGCTAGCTTCCTAGTTTGCTCTTTGATTTTCATTGAGTATTAATTAGAAAATAATGTCATCCAACTTTGTTAAAAAGGCTTGCGTTTTTGCCTCTATATCTTCTGCCTGCATCAAATCACGTACGACAGCTACACCAGCTATACCTGTGCCGATAAGTTGGTCAATATTCTCTGACGTCAAGCCGCCAATGGCAACTACTGGAATAGCGACCCTTTGGCAAATTGTTTTCAAGGTTGAAATCAGGGTGATAGGCGCATTTTCCTTGGTCGTAGTCGGGAAAATGGCTCCTGTCCCCAAGTAATCTGCTCCCCCTTCTTCTGCCTCGAGGGCTCTTTTTACAGTTTTAGCTGTGACACCAAGTATTTTGTCAGGGCCCAAGACTTGTCTGGCAACCGGAACTGGTAGTTCATCGTCTCCGATATGCAGACCTGCAGCATCAACTGCAAGACAGACATCCAAACGATCATCGATGATCAGGGGGATCTGATAGGCATCTGTTATTTCCTTGACTTGTTTTGCCAGTTGATAATATTGATTGGTTGTGAGATTTTTTTCTCGCAATTGGACTATGGTAACCCCTGAGCGGCAAGCCGTCTCAATCTTTTCAAGAAAACTTTGCAAGGAATCTTGGTAGCGATTGGTTACCAGATATAGTCTAAGTGCTTCTCTATTCATAAACCTCTCCTTTGATAGCATCTAGCCAGTTTTCATCTCTTTTGAGGAGTGAAATCTGATTGAGTACTTGGTAACGAAATTCTTCCAATCCCATTCCTTGAACAACTATTCTCTCAGCGGAGATATTGAGATAAGAAACCGCTAGGCAAGAAGCTTCAAAGGCAGTTTTTCCTTGGCTGAGAAAAACGGCTGCCAAGGCTCCAACTAGGTCTCCTGTCCCTGTTATCCAATCCAATTCTTCACAGCCATTCTCCAATACAGCAACCTGATTCTCTGAAACGATGAGATCCTTGGGGCCAGTAACTAAGAATGACATGCCTGGATAGGTCTGACACCAATCTTTCAAGACTTGAAGTAAATCCTCAGTTTCTTGATCTTTAGCACTGGCATCGACCCCAACGCCGTGGTGTTTTAAGCCAACAAGACTTCTGATTTCCGACATATTTCCTTTAAGAACCGTAGGTCTATAGTCTAAAAGGTCTTTAACTAAGCTCTTACGAATGGATGAAGCTGTTACGCCAACAGCATCTACTACCATTGGGAGACCAGCTTGAGCTGCATAAGAAGCTGCTATACGGATTGCTTTTTCCTTCTCAACTGACAAATGCCCCAAATTGATGAAGAGTGCCTGGCTTTGCTTAGTAAAATCAAGAACCTCACGGGAATCATCTGCCATAACTGGTTTACATCCCAGAGCCAAAATCCCATTTGCCAGCATTTCACAAGAAATCTCATTGGTAATACAGTGAATGAGGGAAGTCGTTTCTATAGGAAAAGGATTTGTCAATGCCTGCATCAGTCTATCCTTTCAACAAAGAAATATCCCTGCACTTTTTTAAAGAATTCCTGCTTGATTAAAAATCGAAAGGCAATAAAGGAAATCGCTGTACCAATCAAGGTTGCTCCGAAAAATCGAGGAGTGTAGATAAACCAGCTAAGCTTAGCAGCTGATCCTGTAAAAAGTACCATAACAGGATAGGAAACAATAGAACCAATAATACCTGTTCCCAAAATTTCTCCCAAGGCAGAAAAATAAAATTTTCTACCATACTTATAAAAGAGACCTGCAAGGAGGGCTCCAAAAGTCGCTCCTGTGAGAGCTAAAGGCGGAATCCCTTGAGTCGTCATACGGATAAAGGCTGTGACTGTAGCCATAACCAAAGCATAAACAGGTCCCATCATGATTCCTGCTAGAATATTGACTACACTGGACATCGGTGCCATTCCCTCAATCCGAAAGATAGGCGTAAGGACTACATCAAGGGCAATCATCATGGATAAAATGGTTAATTTGTGAACTTGCAATTGGTGCTTTCTCATGTTTCTACTCTTCTCCTGTTTCTAAAGACTGTAAATCACTCTTCCATGTCTGGTGTTGGTAGGCCATTTGCCAAAACTTGGCTTCCATGTGAACACTGATGTGGAAGGCATCTAGCATTTTTTTCTTGTCTGTCTCATCACTTTCGCGATAGAGTTGATTGACCAGCGCTCCCTCCTCTCTGATCTGTTGCTCTAACTCATCCGTAATATAAGTTTCAATCCATTGTTGATAGAGAGGATCTGGTGATGGTTTAATATTAAGTGATTTGCCTATATCATGGTATAACCAAGGACAAGGCAGCAAACTTGCAAAGGCAATGCCCAAGTTTGGCTCTGCAAATTGCCGATAAATGTGAGAAATGTAATGATAGCAGGTTGGAGCGATTGGATGTTGCTCCATTTCCTGATCGCTGATTTCCAATTCCTTGAAAAATTGTTGTCGGATAAATAACTCACCCTCCACTAGACTCTGAGCATTTTGTTTCAAGAGTCTTTTCATCTCTTGGTTTGAAGTCTTATCAGCCAAAAGGTGATAGATTTCTGAGAAGGCCTTCAGATAGTAGGCATCCTGAATCAGGTAATAGCGGAAAATGGACGGGTCTAAATTTCCCTCTTGTAATTGTAAAATAAAGGGATGATGAAAAGAAGCCTGCCAAGCTTCCTTGGATAATTCCATCGCAATATCTGTAAATTCCATAATAACTCCTTTATAAAAATAGACTGGTTTGAAGCAATAAAAAGAAAAGCAGGTAGATGAATATTGTCCTTTTAGGAATATAAAAAGTCCGATAGCTATTCTTCAACTGTGCATGTTCGTCATATCCATGCGCCGACAGAGCTCTCAGATAAAGATGACGCCACCTAAAGACTGTCATCAGAACCTTGCTGTAAATTAAGGGAGACCAAACATGCAGTTCTTGACCACGTAATAGACAAGCTTCTTTGAGGGACTTGATTTCTTGCTGAATAAGGGGGAAGGAATTGAATACCACAATCAAGGCATAGGCCCAAGAGCGTGATAACCCCTTTTGAGCCAAGTACAAGAGAAGCTCTTTTAAGGAAATAGAGGAAACAAAGACAAGGCCTATACAAACTGTAACGAAAGCCCTCGTTCCGAGCATGACTGCCTGCGAAGCATCCCCATGTAACTGAACTGCCCAGTAGTTGGCCAAAGATGGCAAAATGGCGAGTAGAATCATCCAAGCTAACATCTTAAATCGACGATAATAGAGCATAAAGAGAATACAAAATGCTACTACCGAAAGATTAAGAGCAATCGAAGGAATGAAAGATGTTTCCAAGGATAAAATCAGCAAGAAGAGACTGATAATCGGTGTCTGGGTTGCTACTTTGACCATACTATCTCACCTCCCCTTGAGCATTGCTACTCTGAGATGTGAGTGGTTTGGTAATTGTCACTTCTTTCACATGACTGAGCCCCTGACTAGCCATCTCAATCCAATAATCGACCACAGAAATCAAGGGATCTAAACGATGGCTAATGATTAGAAAACTTCTTCCTTGATTTCTATCCTCCACAATCCACTGACAAAAATAGTCACAAGCTCTATCATCCAAACTTGCAAAAGGTTCATCTAGCAATATCACAGAAGCCTTGCTAGTCAAGATGGTCAAGAGCTGAAGAATCTTTTGCTGGCCACCACTTAATTGATAGGGACTCTTATCGAGCGCCTGCTCCAGATCAAAATACCGTAAAGCTTGGAAAATTCGCTGATTTCTTTCAGAATCAGGTCCATCTAATTGAAGTTCCTCTCGCAAACTGGCTCGAATAAACTGCTTCTCAGCCTCCTGAACAACACCTGTCAGATCACGGTACAAACTCTTTTTCTTTTTCAGAACCGAACCCTTCCAAGTAATGCGCCCATTATACTTTTGAAATTGAAGAATAGACCGAAATAGGGTTGATTTCCCGACACCATTGTCACCCAAGATACAGGAAATTCCTTGGTAAACTGTAAAATCCGCAATTGAAAAGAGGAGACGATTATCCAGCTCACAAGTCGTTCTATCCATATGGAATAGTTCTGGGCTAGAAGCAACTTCCTTTGAAGCAACCTGTGTCATCTCAGAGGTAGGGATTTGAAATACTTCCCTTAGTTGTCCGTCTCTTAGCTCCACCATGTGGTCGATATAGGCTTCATAGTCCGTTAAATCATGGTCGCACAAAATAACTGTCTTACCATCAGAGACCAACTCTTTTAGAATCTCCAATATCTCTATCCTGCTCTTGCGGTCAATAGAAGCAAAAGGCTCATCCAAAAGATAGACCCTAGGATTCATAGCAAAGAGAACTGCCAGTGCAGCCTTTTGCTTTTCTCCACCTGATAAGTGATGGATGGGACGGTGCAAGATATTCTCGCAGCGACATTGCTGGACAACCTCTGCTATTTTAGAATCAATTTCCTGAACGGGATGGCCGATATTCTCCAGGGTAAAAATCAGCTCCTCAAACAAGTTCTCCATGGTAAATTGATGATTGGGATTTTGAAAGAGAATACCAACCGTCTGGACACGTTCGATGATAGAAAGCTGACTGACCTCGCTCCCATTTATCAGGACTTGACCGCTATAGGGAAGAGAACTGACTTGGGCAATCATTTGAAAGAGACTAGATTTTCCTGAACCGCTGCTTCCAACTAACAAGGTAAAGGCTTGCGCATGAAAAGTAAAATCAATCGGCTCAGAGAAGATTGGGGACTGAATCGCTCGTAGTTCCAGCCCCATCTATGCCTTGCCCCCAGTTGCAAACTGATGATAAAGTTTGACAATGGCACGAACCAAGATAGTACAGAAGAAAAAGACGGAAATAAAGCGCACTACAAGCAAGGAAAGGACAAAAGGAAGGGAGAAGGCGTAGTAACCTAACTTAATGTACTCATAGACAAAGCTAACAAGCGTAATCCCAATACTATTGGCAGTTAGAGAGAGCCAACTTTCATAGCGATTCTTGGTTACGATAAAACCAAGTTCACTTCCCAAACCTTGAACCAAGCCAGACAAAAGGGCACCTAGACCGAATTGGCTACCATAAAGGACTTCAGCAAGCGCAGCTAGCACTTCTCCAATCGTTGCGCTTCCCACTCTTGGAACAAAGATGGCAGCAATGGGCGCAGCCATACACCAGAGACCAAAGAGGATTTCATTGGCAAAGGCCTGCAAACCAAGAGGGGCTAAAATCAGAGTGAGGATATCAAACAGATAGCCGGATCCTACAAAAACGCCACCAAAAAAGATAGACAAGAAAGCAAGTAAAATAACATCTTTTAACTGCCATTTTTTCAACATAAAAAACTCCTTTTTTAAAGAAAAGTGGGGCATTCAAGGTGAGCTACCTAAATGCTTTGTATCGCCTTCATCCAGCTTATATAAACAAAAAAACTCCAATTACAATCAAGAATTAGAGTTTAGCTTACAAGATTAGACAGTTCTTTTCGACATACGAAAAAAACATTTCACATTTCCCTTCGACAGTCTTAACTGTATCAGGTTCAATGGGTATCATCTCAGCCTAAAGCACCCCAAATGTCTTTATTATTTAATTATATAATTATTTTAACAAATGATTTATTCTAGTTCAAGAAATTGAACTGGAAATACAGCCTTGCACTCACAAAGATAGTAAGTCTTTCGTTTGCAAAAAACAAATGTCTTGTTTGATAGATTAGGCATTTGAGCTAAATCTAGGCATAGCTTTTTAGAAAAGGGAAACTTCCACTGACTTAGAATCCAAGGATAGATACCTATTGCTCACTCATTTCCCGAACAGTTTTTTCTATATTTTTTGAATACGATATTGCTGAAATGATTGAAACACCATCCATATTGGTCTTCATAATGTCTTTAATATGTTTCGTCTGTATGCCACCAATTGCAACTAAGGGAATTTGTGGCAATAGTTTTCTCATCAATTTAAGACCTTCATAACCTATAGCACCACCAGCATCATCTTTTGACTGGGTATCAAATACAGGACCAACACCAACATAATCTACATATTCAACTTTTGATTGTTGAAATTCTTTCTCGTTTTTTATAGAAAGACCAATTATTTTAGCTGGCATCAATTTTCTAATTTCATCAACTCCAAGGTCATCCTGTCCTACATGTACGCCATCAGCATCTATTTCTAATGCTAACTCAATATCGTCATTAACGATAAACGGAACATTGTATTTTTTACAAAGATCCTGTAGTTTAATTGCTAAGTCGACTTTTTCTTTACCTTCTAAGGCTCCCTTACCTTTTTCACGAAATTGAAATAAGGTTATACCACCTTTTAAGGCTTCCTCAACGACTCTATATAGATCTTTTCCCTGGCAAGTAGTCGTTCCACAAATAAAATATAGTTTTAGTAATTCTTTATGAAACATCTTACTTCACTCTTTTGAATTCCTTTACATCTTCGTCTGTAATCTCGTATAAGGCATTTATAAATTCAACTTTAAATGTTCCAGGAAGATGTCCATTTGGACGTTTTTCTGCCATTTCTCCAGCGATATTGTAAACCAACATTGCTGTTTCTAATGATTTCAATTCTTGACCTTTTTCTAGTCCGATAAAGCTTGCTACTACAGCACCTAATAAGCATCCTGTCCCAATAACTTTTGGCATCATGGCACTACCATTATGAATCGTTACCACTTCTCCATTTACCGCAATAGCATCCACTTCACCTGTTACTATTATAGGAATATTGAACTTCTCATTTGCTGCTAGAGCAATTTCATCAATATTATCTACACCAGCACTATCTACTCCTTTAGATGCCACATTTATCCCTACTAAAGAGGCAATCTCGCCAGCATTTCCTCTAATCGCGGCTAGTTTGTAATTGTTAATTAGATCATCTGCTACTTTTTTTCTATATTCTCCCGCTCCACAGGCTACAGGATCTAAAACTGCTGGGACATTATATTTCTCTGCAATTTTCAGAGCAGCTTGGTATAATTTCCAATTTTCATCTGTCAATGTTCCTATATTTATTAATAAACCTCCAGCATACTTTAACAAATCCTCTAAATCTGCAGGAAACTCACTCATGGCTGGTGATGCACCCAGTGCTACTAATCCATTTGCTGTGAAATTTTTTACTACATCATTGGTGATGCAAATGACCAAAGGTGCTTTTTGTTTTAATAATTTTAAACTTGTCATATTGAAATCCTTCCTTTTCACTTTATACGATCTACTGATTTCGACTTATCTCTATCTTTCGTTAAGAAATTTTTTTCATTTACATTGAATGATTTACCTCATCAAATTTGTAAATATCCTAAACCTTCTCTAGGCGTCATAACCAATATCAAAAAAGGCTAATTCCAAACCAACTGCTTGATTCCAGCGTTGCTGAAGTTCTGTCAAATCTTCTCTACCTTTCCCAACACGATTGAGTTCGTCAACCAGAAATTGAACCCACTCTGCAAAGAAAGGACCTCTGTGGAGATTGATCCATTCCGAATGAATATAGGCTTCAGGTAGAGCCAAATCTTTAGAACCCCAGTCTAAATAGAGACCTTCTGCAATGACCAGCATGACCAAAAGATGGGCATAATCTGATGAAGCCACTGCCGAATACATAAGCTGCTGAAAGGCTTTTGTTACAGGATGCAAGGTCACTTCCAGATAGTTATTCTCAGATACTTTTAACTCTTTGAAAGCCTTTTGGAAATAACCGTCTTCGTCTGCTTCAAGAAAACCTAGTTGCTTGGCAAAACGAAGTTTGGATTCAAGCTGGTCTGCGTGGGCTACACAGGAACCCAGCATGGATAAGAAGGCATCAAAGAAGTGATAATCTTGAATCAGGTAATCCTTTAAGACCTTATTCTCAATTGTACCTGCAAAAAGTTCCTTGACAAAACGATGATTGATTGCAGCCTGCCAATCCTTCTGACTGCTTTTTAATAATTCTCCAACAGTCAAACCTGGCTCAAATGCATATTCTCGTGTTTCCATATTTATTTTTCCTCTCTTTACTCGTTCGTAATCAACAAAACACCAAGAAAATCCTAGTTTTACTTGACCTTTTTAAAGAAAATCAAGGGCGTTCAAGAAGAGCTACCTAAATACTTTGTATCGCCTCCATCCAGCTTATATAAACAAAAAACTCCAATTACAATCAAGAATTAGAGTTTAGCTTACAAGATTAGACCGTTTATTTCGACATACGAAAAAACGTTTCACATTTCCCTTCGCCAGTCTTAACTGTAGCAGGTTCAATGGGTATCATCTCAGCCTAAAGCACCCCAAATGTCTTTATTATTTAATTACTGCACCAGTATAGCAAAAAATGAAAACCCTAGCAAGATATTTGATTAGAAAATATATTTATATAGATTTTGATACGATTTCCCTTTATTAAAACGTTTAAAACACAAACAAAAACCTCCACATCAAGTGGAGGCAATCTCTTTTATTAATACAATTTTAAGTCACGAGGATCAACTGGGAAGGTTGGGTTATATGGGTTGTGACGGAGTTTGAAGTGTTTGACATCTTCAATGGTCTGAGTTCCAGACAACTGCATGACTGTCTTCAATTCTGCATTCAAGTGTTCAAAGACTTGACGCACACCAACACTACCACCGAGAGCCAAACCATAGATGACAGGGCGACCAATAGCTACCAAGTCTGCTCCTGAAGCCAAGGCTTTAAAGACGTGTTGACCGCGACGAACACCAGAATCAAAGACAATTGGCACACGTTTGTCAACTGCTTCAGCTACTTCTTGAAGTGAGTCGAAGGCAGCTGGTCCACCGTCGATTTGACGACCACCGTGGTTGGTTACCCAGATACCAGAAGCTCCCGAAGCAAGCGAACGTTCAACGTCCTCACGGCATTGTGGTCCCTTGACATACACAGGAAGTCCTGAGTATTCAGCGATAAATTCTACATCACGTGGAGACAAGCGTTGTTTAGCTGATTTGTAAACAAAGTCCATTGATTTTCCAGCACCTTCTGGTAGGTATTCTTCAACAATCGGCATGCCAACTGGGAAGACAAAACCATTGCGCTTATCCACCTCACGATTGCCCCCTACAGTAGCATCTGCCGTCAAGACAATCGCTTTATAACCTTCAGCCTTCACACGGTCCATGATATGGCGGTTGATACCGTCATCCTTACTAAAGTAAAATTGGAACCAGTGAGGTGTCCCTTGAAGGGCTTCTGTAATTTCTGGAAGATCTACAGTAGAGTAAGAGCTAGTTGTATAAAGAGAACCGAACTCATGCACACCACGCGCAGTCGCCACTTCACCCTGTTCATTTGCCAACTTATGAGCTGCAACAGGCGCCATAATGATTGGTGAAGACAGTTTTTCACCTGCAAATTCAATCTCTGTACTTGGATTTTCAACATCACAAAGCGTATGAGGAACGATGAGTTTGTGGTTAAAGGCACGGATGTTCTCTCTTAAAGTGAAAGTATCTTCCGCCCCACTAGCGATATAGCCAAATGCTGCTTTAGGAATAACTTGTTGTGCCATTGGCTCCAAATCATAGGTATTGATGAAATCTACATGACCTTCTGCATTGCTTGTTTTGTATGACATAAAATGCCCTCCTTAATAAGTAAGCGTTTACTTTGTATATTACAAAGATATTTTAACTCTTTTTTCAAAATTTTTCAAATATTTTGTTTGGAAATTTCAGAAACTTTATTTCTATGATAAAAAATCCTTATAAGGTCAATAAAAAATACATATTATCCAAAGGAGATTTTAAGTGCTACAATAACTGTATTATTTCTAGATGGGAGGTTCTATTTTTGGATTGGTCCATTGTTGAACAATATCTACCACTATATCAAAAGGCATTTCTTCTTACCTTGCATATTGCAGTTTGGGGGATTCTGGGATCCTTTCTGCTCGGTTTAATCGTTAGTATCATCCGGCATTACCGCATCCCTGTTTTGGCGCAAATAGCAACAGCCTACATTGAATTGTCACGCAACACGCCCCTTTTGATTCAACTCTTCTTTCTCTATTTCGGACTTCCCCGAATAGGGATTGTCCTATCTTCAGAAGTCTGTGCAACGCTAGGACTGGTCTTTTTAGGAGGTTCCTATATGTCAGAATCTTTCCGAAGTGGGCTGGAAGCCGTCAGTCAAACCCAGCAGGAGATTGGATTAGCTATCGGTCTGACACCTATACAGGTCTTTCGCTATGTGGTTCTTCCGCAAGCAACAGCGGTGGCTCTACCGTCCTTTAGTGCCAATGTTATTTTCCTCATCAAGGAAACCTCTGTTTTCTCAGCAGTGGCTTTGGCCGACCTCATGTACGTCGCCAAGGACTTGATTGGGCTCTACTATGAGACAGACATTGCGCTAGCTATGTTGGTAGGTGCTTACCTGATCATGCTTCTCCCCATCTCACTGGTCTTTAGCTGGATAGAAAGGAGGCTACGCCATGCAGGATTCGGGAATCCAAGTACTCTTTCAGGGAAATAATCTACTGAGAATCATACAGGGACTGGGCGTTACCATTGGGATATCCATCCTGTCTGTCCTCTTATCCATGATATTCGGAACGGTCATGGGAATGATCATGACCTCTCATTCTAGAATCGTACGATTTTTAACACGATTGTATCTGGAATTTATCCGTATCATGCCCCAGCTGGTGCTACTCTTCATCGTTTATTTCGGCTTAGCTCGAAACTTTAATATCAATATCTCAGGTGAGACTTCTGCTATTATTGTTTTCACCCTCTGGGGAACAGCTGAGATGGGGGACTTGGTTCGTGGAGCTATCACTTCCCTCCCCAAGCATCAGTTTGAAAGTGGACAGGCACTTGGCTTAACTAAAGTGCAACTCTACTACCACATTATCATCCCTCAAGTCTTGAGAAGACTGCTGCCACAAGCCATAAACCTTGTTACTCGGATGATTAAAACCACTTCCTTGGTTGTCTTGATTGGGGTTGTTGAAGTGACCAAGGTTGGACAACAAATCATCGATAGCAATCGCCTGACTATCCCAACCGCTTCCTTTTGGATTTATGGAACCATTCTGGTCTTGTATTTCGCAGTCTGCTTCCCTATTTCCAAACTATCTACTCACTTAGAAAAACATTGGAGGAACTAAATGTCTGAAACTATCTTAGAAATCAAGGAACTAAAAAAATCCTTCGGAGACAATCCCATCCTCCAAGGACTTTCTCTAGATATCAAAAAGGGAGAAGTTGTGGTTATTCTTGGGCCATCTGGTTGTGGGAAAAGTACCCTCCTTCGTTGTCTCAATGGCTTAGAAAGTATTCAAGGTGGAGATATTCTTCTGGATGGTCAGTCTATCGTTGAAAATAAAAAAGATTTTCACCTAGTTCGCCAAAAGATTGGCATGGTCTTTCAAAGTTATGAACTCTTTCCCCATCTGGATGTCCTACAAAACCTCATCCTAGGTCCTATCAAGGCTCAAGGAAGAGACAAGAAGGAAGTAACTGAAGAAGCTCTGCAACTACTGGAACGTGTTGGTTTGCTAAATAAACAACATAGCTTTGCACGTCAATTGTCTGGTGGACAAAAGCAACGGGTTGCAATTGTCCGTGCCCTTCTCATGCATCCAGAAATTATCCTCTTTGACGAAGTGACTGCTTCACTGGATCCAGAAATGGTACGCGAGGTTCTGGAACTCATCAATGATTTGGCTCAAGAAGGTCGCACCATGATTTTAGTAACCCATGAAATGCAGTTTGCCCAAGCTATTGCCGATCGGATTATCTTCCTCGACCAAGGAAAAATCGCTGAAGAAGGAACGGCTCAAGACTTCTTCACCAATCCGAAAACCAAACGTACACAGGAATTTTTAAACATCTTTGACTTTAGCCAATTTGGCTCATATCTATAAAGGAGATTCTTATGAAACTAATCAAACCACTCTTAACTCTTTTGGCACTTGCCTTTGCCCTTATCTTTGTCACAGCTTGTAGCACAGGTGGAAATGCAGGTTCCTCATCTGGAAAAACGACTGCCAAGGCTCGCACTATCGATGACATCAAAAAAAGCGGTGAGCTACGAATCGCCGTATTTGGAGACAAAAAACCCTTTGGTTACGTTGACAATGATGGTTCTTACCAAGGTTACGATATTGAGCTTGGGAACCAACTGGCTCAAGACCTTGGTGTCAAGGTTAAATACGTTTCAGTCGATGCTGCTAACCGTGCTGAATACTTGATTTCAAACAAGGTAGATATTACTCTTGCCAACTTTACAGTGACTGATGAACGTAAGAAACAAGTTGATTTTGCCCTTCCATATATGAAAGTTTCTCTTGGTGTCGTATCACCTAAAACTGGTCTCATTACAGACATCAAACAATTGGAAGGTAAAACCTTGATTGTCACAAAAGGAACGACGGCTGAGACTTATTTTGAAAAGAATCATCCAGAAATCAAACTTCAAAAATACGACCAATACAGTGACTCTTACCAAGCTCTTCTTGACGGACGTGGAGATGCCTTCTCTACTGATAATACGGAAGTCCTAGCTTGGGCGCTTGAAAATAAAGGGTTTGAAGTAGGAATTACTTCCCTCGGTGACCCAGATACCATTGCAGCAGCAGTTCAAAAAGACAACCAAGAATTGCTAGACTTTATCAATAAAGATATTGAAAAATTAGGCAAAGAAAACTTCTTCCACAAGGCCTATGAAAAAGCACTTCACCCAACCTACGGTGACGCTGCTAAAGCAGATGATCTAGTTGTTGAAGGTGGAAAAGTCGACTAATACTCTTCGAAAATCTCTTCAAACCACGTCAGCTTTATCTACAACCTCAAAGCAGTGCTTTGAGCAATCTGTGGCTAGCTTCCTAGTTTGCTTTTTGATTTTCATTGAGTATAAGATCCAATAACATCACAAAAAGAAATCAGGTAATTCTAGTGACTACCTGATTTTCTATGTTTTAGGCATTTTGCCAATTTTCTTGGTCTTCTTTAAAGCGTTTAAGGAGACCTAATCCTTCTGGGGTGATATAGCCTTCTTCTTGGGCTAGATGAATAAGTTCACTGTAGTTAGAAAGCGTCACAAGTTTGACACCTGCATCTGAGAAGTTCTTATCTGCTTTTGGCAATTGGTAGCTGAAAATCGCTACAACTCCAAGCACATCTGCTCCTTCTCGCTTGGCTGCTGCCACTGCCTCAAGAACAGAACCACCTGTTGAAATCAAGTCTTCAACCACTACCATCTTTTGTCCTTGAGCCACACGGCCTTCAATTTGGTTACCAGCACCGTGGTCTTTTGGTTTGCTACGGATGTAGGCAAATGGCAAGTTCATCTTATCAGCAATAATAGCTCCGTGAGGAATCCCTGCCGTCGCAGTTCCTGCAATGACTTCTACCTCAGGAAAGGCTTCTTTGATAGCATCCACAAAACCATTTTCAATGAGAGTACGAGTTTCTGGATAGGCTAGTGTCACACGGTTATCTGTATAAATTGGTGACTTGATACCAGATGCCCAAGTGAAAGGCTCCTCTGGTTTGAGGTAAACGGCTTGAATTTTCAAGAGGTGGCTAGCGATATCTTTAGCAAGTGTCATGGTATTCTCCTTTTATTTTTCTAATCTAGTTCTTTAATTCCAGTCCTGTGTCCATTCATCTTTGATGGCATGATAAGCTGCAACAGGATCCTCAGCTTGGGTAATGGGACGTCCCACTACAATATAGTCACTGCCGATTTGATAGGCATCAGCAGGTGTCATAACGCGTTTTTGATCTCCAACCGCAGCACCTGCAGGACGAATGCCCGGTGTCAGACAGATAAAATCTGGATTGGTAGCCTGCTTGATGACTTGTACTTCCTGAGCCGAGCAAACGACACCATCCAAGCCAGCTTCAGCTGTCTTCTTAGCATAATGAATGACAGACTCCTGCAGGCTGGTTTGGATATTTTGAAAATCCTGCATCTGAGCTTCCGATGTTGAGGTCAGCTGAGTGACAGCGATCAATTTGGCTTGGTTTCCAAGGCCTTCACGCGCAGCCTTCATCATCTCTACCCCCCCAGCCGCATGAACATTGGTCATATCCACACCAAGCTGAGACAAGACCTTCATTGCTGACTTGACTGTATTGGGAATGTCATGAAGTTTGAGATCCAAAAAGACACTGTGACCCAGACCTTTCAAGTAAGATACAATCTCAGGACCCGCTGCATAATAGAGCTCCATCCCTACCTTTAGATAAAGGCTTTCTTCCTCTGGAAAAAGAGCTAAAAATTTCTTGACCGCCTCAAGGCTTGGAAAATCAAGAGCAATGACTGGACGATGTTCTCGCATAGGTTTCTCCTTTTACCTTTGCTAGTGAGAGAGTCTGGCCACAAGAAGCCACGAAAAAAGGAACCTGCCAACAGCAAGGTTCCACGAAAAATGGGTAGTCTCCACCCTTTCACCGTCTAACCTTAGCTGCCTCTCTGGACTGCTTTAAAGGTTTTCTATTATTCTATTATTTCTACTAGCACTTGTCAAGTAAAAACATGGCAACTAAAGAGCTATAGGAGAAAAGGTAAAGCTAGCGACGCGGTGAACGCTGGGGCGTTTGATTTCGATTGCTTTCTTCCTCCAGCTTTTTCTTCTCTTCTTCCAATTGATTCTGCTGTTCTTCCAGTCTTTTCTTCTCTTCCTCTTTCTGTTTCTTCTCAGCTTCTTCGGCCTCTTTTTTAGCTTTTTCCTCAGCCTCCATAATTAATTTATCCGCCACAGTGTAGCTGTAGATGCCAGCTTCCATGTCAATCACACTCGGTTCTGACAATTGAGGCTTAATCTTACTGTAGTAAGGCAGTTTCTTACTCATTTCAGAAAGGGGAACCAAGACTTCGTCCGAATCATTCATGGTCAATCGAATTAAATCGGAAGTCACCTTGCTTGGAGCTAATTCCACCTTTTGGATAGCATCCTTGAGTTCTGGACTAATTTGAGAAAGTTCTGAGACAAAAGTCTTGATTTGTTCACTATCATTAAAGAAAACAGATAAATAAGTTTCTGGTAGACTGACCAAGCTCACAGCACTGGTCTCAAGCTGACCACTGGAAAGAATAGGATAATGACTTTCTCCAGAAACATAGTAGGCTACAATATCATATTCCTTAACCTTGATAGTAAATTTAGTTGGAAATTGGTAGACAAGCTGAGCTGATTCAACCCAATAGTTAGACTTGATCTGCTTTTCATATTTTGCCTTATCTAGCAGAAGGTTAATCGTATAATCCGAATCCTGAATGCCTGAAGCCTGTCGAATATCATCAGCCGTAGTTTGCACTGTTCCCTCAACACGGATATCCTTCATGGTCGCATAAGGACTGAGTAAGTAAGCAGAGATAATCAATAAAAGCAGACTTGGAAATAAAATCGTTAGAGCTCGCAAGATATGGAGGCCAGAAATCTTTGCTTTGGCTGGTTTTTCCTTTGTAGCCTTTTTAGCAAGTTTTTTATCCTGTTCCTCCTTCTCTTTAGCCCCTGATTCTTCTATCTCTTCTTCCTCTTTGTCACCCTCTGGAGCTTCTACTTTTTCTTCAGACTCTTTCATGGCTGATTCTGAGTCTTCATGGTCTGCTTCACTCTCCTGGTCCTGCTTATCCTCTGATTTCTCAGATTCTGCTCCCATTCGAGCTTGTCTTTCCTTTTCCTTCTCCTCAGCTAGGGCTGCCTCTTCTTCAGCCTTCTTTTTTAGATATTCTTGGTTCCGTTTCTGCCATTCTGATAACTCTTTCAATTCTTCGAGGATTTCTTTGCCCTCATTTTTCTTATCTTTTGACATTTACTTTCCTTATGATAAATCGTTTTTCAATAGTTGATAAAAATCTGCTAGAGATTTCAATTCCTTAGAAGCCTTCATCTTAGCTTGGTAGTCTTCCTTGTGGCTTAGTAAGTGAGACAGCTTCTCTTCCAAACTATCCAAGGTCAAATCGCTTTCTTGAAGCTCTTCTGCATAGCCTTTCTTAACAAAGTAGGCTGCGTTTTCAATCTGGTCTCCACGACTAGCTTCACGACCAAGCGGCACAATAACATGTAATTTTGCCATGGCCAAGAGCTCAAAAATCGTATTGGCGCCACCTCTTGTCACAACAATATCAGCCAATTCCATCAAGGGTTGATAGAGATTGGTCACATAGTCAACACGAAAAAGATTTTGGCTCAACTCGTTCAGGATAGAATCTCCAGTTAGATTGATAATATTGTAGCGCTCTGTCAGTTCTTTCTTATGGTCTGTCACCAATTGGTTAAAGACACGAGCGCCTGCTGAACCACCGACAAACAATACAGTTGGCAATTGGGGATTAAAGTGGGTTTGAATATCCACCAATTCATCGGGTTCTGGATTTTTTTGATCTGAAACCTTGGTCACTGCTCCCACATGCTCAACCTTAGACAAACTTGAAGCTTGTTCAAAGGTTGAATACATCTTAGTCGCAAATTTATAGGCGATTTTATTGGCCAAGCCCATAGACAGGTCAGATTCGTGAATAAAGACAGGCACTCCTGACACACGCGCTGCGATAACAGGCGGCACAGAGACAAAACCTCCCTTTGAAAAAAGGGCCTGTGGACGAAGTCGCAACATGATAAAGAGAGATTGGACAATCCCCCAGCCAACTTTAAAGACGTCCATCATATTTTGCCAAGAGAAATAGCGACGCAATTTTCCAGTCGCAATGGAATGAAAGGTGACATCCAAACCTGACTTGAGGATTTCTTGGTGTTCAATACCACGCTTGTCCCCGATATAGTGGACTTCCCAGCCATCTTCGATAAACTTGGGCATTAACAAAAGATTGAGGGTCACGTGTCCAACCGTCCCCCCACCTGTAAAGACAATTTTTTTCATACTTATTCCTTTAACTCCGCTACTGTGTCGATAAAGAGGTCGCCACGTACTTCAAAGTTAGCATACATATCCCAGCTAGCATTGGCAGGACTGAGAAGGACTACATCTCCTTGAGTCGCAAGCTCGTAGGCCTTGCGGGTCGCATCTGCAATATCAGTCGCATTCACATAAGCTACACCAGCCTTATCCGCTGCCCGTTTGACACGTTCTGCAGACTGACCAAGGATGACCATCTTCTTGAGTCCAGTAATATCTGGAACCAATTCGTCAAACTCATTGCCACGATCCAAACCACCTGCAATCAAGACGACCTTGCTGTTGTCAAATCCTGACAAGGCTTTTTGAGTAGCCAAGATATTGGTTGATTTACTATCATTATAGAACTTAACACCTTTGATTTCATCCACAAATTGGAGACGGTGTTTGACACCACCAAAGGCTGAAAGAGTTTCCTTAATGGTTTGGTTATCCACACCACGAAGCTTGGCTACAGCAATCGTTGCAAGGGCATTTTCCACATTGTGGCTACCTGGAACTCCGATTTCGCTAGCTGCCATGACCACTTCTCCACGGAAGTAGAGCTGACCATCTTCTAGATAAGCTCCAGCAAGCTTTTCCTGTGTTGAAAATGGAACAACAGTAGCCTGTGTTTGGGTAGCCAATTCTTTTGCCAAGTCTTGGTTAAAGTTTAAGACAAGGAAATCAGCTGCTGTCATCTTGTTCTGGATATTCCACTTAGCTGCTACATATTCCTCAAAAGAACCGTGGTAGTCGATATGAGTTGGCATGAGATTGGTAATAACAGCAATCTCAGGATGGAATTCTTGCACACCCATGAGTTGGAAGGAAGAAAGTTCCATGACAAGCGTGTCCTTGTCTGTCGCAGTTTGAGCAACCTGACTGGCAGGATAGCCGATATTTCCTGATAAAAGACCATGTTGCCCAGCAGCAGTCAAAACTTCCCCAATCATAGTCGTTGTGGTTGTTTTTCCATTTGAACCTGTGATACCGATAATGGGCGCTTCTGAAATCAAGTAAGCCAATTCCACCTCAGTCAAGACTGGAATTCCCTTGGCCAAAGCCTTTTCAATCATAGGATTGCTGTAGGGAATGCCTGGATTTTTCACCATAAGGGCAAACTCTTCATCCAAAAGTTCCAAAGGATGGCCACCTGTGATAACCTTGATCCCTTCTTCCAGCAAACTTTGCGCAGCTGGATTGTCTTCGAAAGGCTTCCCATCATTTACCGTCACAATGGCACCTAGCTTATCCAACAAACGAGCTGCAGATTCACCAGACTTGGCCAAACCTAAAACAAGGACTTTCTTATTTCTAAATTGATCTATTACTTTCATGTCTCAAACTCCATTTCTACTCCTACTATTTTACCATTTTTATGGAAATAATTCTAAATGAAAATGCTCAGATTAGGCATTCTAACAAGCAAAAAGAGAGCCGAAACTCTCTTTTATCTTCTTTTACTTTTATGGACCGACATGAGGGTAATATCTCGCAAGCTAAAGTATGCTAGGAAGAGCATGGCGATTGCGATAAAGAATTCTGTCGGTAGCTGAAAGATTTGCAGGACAGACAGCATCAGCAAAATCAAAAGTGCTACGAAAGCAAAGACGACAAGGACGATATTGACTGTCCCTTTAATGCTTTGTGGTGTCGCAAATACATAGAGTAGTAATAAGAGGATTCCTATGATTAAATAAACCATCTTTATCTCTTTCTAGCTCTTATTCAGCTGATTTTTTCTTCTTATTAGCTTTCTCACGCTCTGCCTTGTTAAGGATTTGTTTACGCAAACGGATAGACTCAGGCGTTACTTCCATGTACTCATCGTCGTTCAAGAACTCAAGAGATTCTTCAAGTGTCAAGATACGAGGCGTCTTGATTACAGCTGTTTGGTCCTTAGTAGCTGAACGAACGTTGGTCATTTGTTTTGCCTTAGTGATGTTAACTGTCAAGTCATTTTCACGAGAGTTTTCACCGATGATCATTCCTTCGTAAACTTCAGTACCTGGGTTGACAAAGATTGTACCACGTTCTTCGATAGACATGATTGAGTAAGTTGTAGCCTTACCAGCATCGATAGAAACAAGGGCACCACGGTGACGACCACCAATTTCACCTGGAATCAATGGCAAGTATTGGTCGAAGGTATGGTTCATAATACCGTAACCACGAGTCATTGACAAGAACTCAGTTGAGTACCCAATCAAACCACGCGCTGGAACAAGAAAGACCAAACGAGTTTGACCATTACCAGTTGAAATCATATCCAACATTTCACCTTTACGTTCAGAAAGGCTTTGGATAACAGATCCTTGGTATTCTTCTGGAGTATCGATTTGAACACGTTCAAATGGTTCACATTTAACACCGTCGATTTCTTTTACGATAACTTCTGGACGAGATACTTGAAGTTCATATCCCTCACGACGCATTGTTTCGATAAGAATTGACAAGTGCAATTCTCCACGTCCTGAAACAGTCCATTTATCTGGTGAATCAGTTGGGTCAACACGAAGGGAAACGTCTGTTTGCAATTCTGCCTGCAAACGTTCTTCCACCTTACGAGAAGTCACCCATTTACCTTCTTTACCAGCAAATGGTGAGTTGTTAACCAAGAAAGTCATTTGAAGAGTTGGCTCATCGATGTGTAGGATTGGAAGAGCTTCAACTGCGTCTGTCGGAGTAATGGTCTCACCGACAAAGATGTCTTCCATACCTGAAACGGCAATCAAGTCACCTGCTTTTGCTTCTTGGATTTCACGACGTTCCAAACCAAAGAAACCGAAGAGTTTTGTAACACGGAAGTTTTTAGTTGTGCCGTCAAGTTTAGAAAGGGTAACTTGGTCCCCAACCTTAACAGTACCACGGAAGACACGACCGATACCGATACGTCCAACGAAGTCATTATAGTCCAAAAGTGACACTTGGAACTGTAAAGGCTCATCTGAGTTATCTACTGGAGCTGGAATATGGTCGATAATCGTGTCAAAGATTGGTGCCATAGTCGCTTCTTGGTCAGCTGGATCATCTGACAATGAAGAAGTTCCGTTGATCGCTGAAGCATACACCACTGGGAAATCAAGCTGGTCGTCATCTGCACCAAGCTCGATGAAAAGTTCCAAGACTTCGTCCACTACTTCTGCTGGACGAGCTGATGGTTTATCAATTTTGTTAACAACAACGATTGGGACAAGATCTTGTTCCAAGGCTTTTTTCAATACGAAACGAGTCTGTGGCATGGTTCCTTCGTAGGCATCTACGACCAAAACAACACCGTCAACCATTTTCATGATACGCTCAACTTCTCCACCGAAGTCCGCGTGTCCTGGTGTGTCCATGATGTTGATACGAGTTCCGTTGTAGGCAACGGCTGTATTTTTAGCAAGGATGGTAATTCCACGCTCTTTTTCGATATCGTTTGAGTCCATAGCACGCTCTGCCAATTCAGTACGTGCATCAAGCGTTTCTGATTGTTTCAATAATTCGTCAACGAGGGTTGTTTTACCGTGGTCAACGTGGGCGATAATCGCAATGTTACGGATATCTTCTCTTAATTTTGTCATGATTTCCTCTATAATATTCAAAATTTATTTTCTAACTGAACGATTATACCATAATTTCAGGTAAATAACATAACTCAAGCAAGTGTAAATGTTTTCACTCTGCTTTTCTTTTCACGTCAAGCCTTTTCAAAGTAAGATACTTATGATAAGATAGGCACAGTATGCGTTTAGATAATTTATTAGCCCAAGAAAAAATCAGCCGAAAGGCCATGAAGCAAGCACTCCTCAAAGGGAACATTCTCGTCGATGGTTGCCCAGCCCGCTCCCTAGCTCAGAATATCGATACAGGACTACAAGAACTCCTTTTTCAGGGCCGAATCATCCAAGGTTATGAGCACACCTACCTTATGCTTCATAAGCCTGCTGGTGTCGTTACAGCCAACAAAGACAGGGAACTTCCAACCGTCATGGACATCCTTCCGCCTGACATCCAGTCTGACAAGCTCTATGCCGTCGGCCGACTGGACCGAGATACGACGGGACTCCTCCTCTTGACCGACAACGGTCCCTTGGGCTTTCAGCTCCTTCATCCTCAGTATCATGTCGATAAGACTTATCGAGTTGAGGTTAATGGACTTCTGACACCTGACCATATTCAAGCCTTTCAAAAGGGAATTGTCTTTTTAGATGGTACTGTCTGTAAACCTGCAAGACTAAAGATTCTATCTGCAAATCCTTCCCTCAGTCAAGCCTCTATCACCATTTCAGAAGGAAAATTTCATCAAGTCAAGAAAATGTTCCTATCGGTTGGTGTTAAAGTGACCTCCCTAAAGCGCACCCATTTTGGACCTTGGAGTTTGGATGAGAATCTAAAAGAAGGGGACTATCGACCCCTAAACTCGGAAGAATTAGCAAGTATTCGTGAACTTCTCAGAAAAAGTGGTTAAAAAATGAGCTCGGAAATATCCAAGCTCGTTTTCTTATTTCTCGACTTTGACTTTACCTTTCCAAGAATCCAAACCATAAGAAAGGATATAAATCTCAAAAAAACCTTGTTTTTTCAAGTAAAGGGCTGCATTTGTCACACGTTGCGCACGTTGGTTTTCGTAGAGAAGGACAGGTTTATCCTTACGAAGGGCTGCAAGACTAGTCTTCAACTGGCTTGAAGGAATATTGCGGGCTCCAAGGATATGTTTTCTGTGGAATTCTGCTGGATCACGCAAATCAATCAATTGACCTGTACGAATCAAGGCTTCAAACTCCTCATTGTCTACGATTTTAGCCGCACGGCGAATACGAAGATAGTTAAAGCCCATCCACGCCAACATTGCTAGTATAAGTGCCCACAAAATCCAAGTAACCATTAGTTCTTTTCTCCATTTTTCTCAATATAATCCAATTCTAGCTTGTGCTCTCTACGAAGAACTGCTTCTGCCTCTAGATAGTCTAGTTTGTCCATCAACCCTGCATCGTAAATCCGTGAGAGTTCCAACTTCATCAGTTCAATATCATATAAGCGTTTTCCCATATAAACAATAATACCAAATCGTTTGAGGAATTGCTGCACATCATAGAATGTTTTCATAAGACTCATTCTAGCAAAATTTTGTGTTTTTTTCAAGAAGAGACTCACATACTCCTCCTGATTTTCCTATCTTCTTTGGCGATTCTGACACAAGTGTGGTACAATAAAAACATGAGAATTCAACAATTACACTATATTATCAAAATCGTCGAAACTGGCTCCATGAATGAGGCAGCCAAGCAACTCTTTATCACCCAGCCGAGTCTTTCCAACGCTGTGAGAGATTTGGAAAATGAAATGGGCATTGAAATCTTTATCCGCAATCCCAAGGGTATCACCTTGACCCGTGATGGGATGGAGTTTCTATCTTATGCCCGTCAGGTTGTCGAGCAAACTCAGCTTCTAGAGGAACGTTATAAAAATCCTGTCGCCCACCGCGAACTCTTTAGCGTTTCCTCCCAACACTATGCCTTTGTGGTCAATGCCTTCGTCTCTCTGCTCAAGAAAAGCGATATGGAAAAATACGAGCTTTTTCTTCGTGAAACTCGGACTTGGGAAATTATCGACGACGTCAAAAACTTCCGTAGTGAGGTCGGTGTCCTATTTTTGAACAGTTACAACCGTGATGTTTTAACCAAAATGCTGGATGACAACCACCTGCTGGCTCACCATCTCTTCACAGCACAACCGCATATCTTTGTCAGCAAGACTAATCCTCTGGCAAAGAAAGACAAGGTCAAACTGTCTGATTTGGAGAATTTCCCTTACCTCAGCTATGACCAAGGAACTCACAACTCCTTCTACTTTTCAGAAGAGATTCTTTCCCAAGAGCACCACAAGAAATCCATCGTAGTCAGTGACCGTGCCACTCTCTTTAATCTCTTGATTGGTTTGGATGGTTATACCATTGCAACAGGGATTTTGAACAGCAACCTCAACGGAGACAATATCGTTTCTATCCCACTTGATATTGATGACCCAATTGAGCTGGTCTATATCCAGCATGAGAAAACCAGCCTATCTAAGATGGGCGAACGCTTTATCGACTATTTACTAGAAGAAGTCCAGTTTGATAGTTGATACTCTTCGAAAATCAAATTCAAACCACGTCAGCGTCGCCTTACCGTACTCAAGTACAGCCTGCGGCTAGCTTCCTAGTTTGCTCTTTGATTTTCATTGAGTATGAGAATCACTCTAAATCGAATAACCTAAAAACCTCAAGAACCAGGAATAAAATCTAGTTCTTGAGGTTTTTTAGTTTTTACAATCCGTGTCTGTAATTAAATGCATGTGCTTCAATTTCTTCGATAGTATCTGGGAAACGTTGCACTAATCTAGCTTTTAATAATTTTTTCAAACTTGCTTGTGGTGTCAATTCTCCCACTTCTAAAGCATGTCTTATATACTCCCTAATTTTCCAGTATTGTTTAGCGTCTTCTATCAATAATCTTTGAAATTTTTTAGGTCGTGCAAATATCAACCTAACTACAAAAACAAATGCTGAAAATCCTAATACCGAACCAATATCTGATAAACCGATTGGAACACTTAATAACAAGACGATAAAAGCTATAAATAATGGATGTCTTTTAATAAAGTTCACTAATTTCTCACCATTAAATTCCTTTGTTAAATATTGAACATCCTTTTGTAATACGGAAATATTTATTCCACTAGCTTTCTCAGGGAAAGGGTAGTGTTTAGCTCTTAAATGACCATCGACTTCTAAATGACACAAATCTTCACGTACAATTGGGTCAAAAAATCTAGCTTGATAATTTTTAAACTTTGTAGCTGCTCTCTCCTCAGCTGCTGACAATGTTTTTTGGATACCTATTTTTGTTGCTGCATGTCCTAGTGTTAAACCAGAACTAACTTTTAGTGAGTCTGTAAATAATCCCATTTTTTCATTTTCCTTTTCTTTTTTCCTTATTTTACCCACTTACCTAAGCCATCTACTTGGTAGCCATCTGGGGTACGTTCGCTAACTGCCATCTTACCATTTGACTTGAGATAGTAGTCGCCTACCCATGTGTTACGAGCATAGCTGCCTTCTGATGTTAGGTAATAGTAAGATTGGTAGCTGCTATCATAGATCCACTCACTCTTAGCCATTTTACCATCTGATTTAAGGTAGTAACTTCCAGCCCAGGCATTACGTGCATAGCTACCCTCTGCTGTCAAGTAATAGTATGATTTATAGTTATTGTCATAAATCCACTCGCTCTTAGCCATGTAGCCACCTGATTTGAGGTAGTAATTGCCTGACCAAGCATTTTGAACAAAGTTCCCTGAAGCATTTAGGTAGAAGTATGAATTGTATTGAACATCAAAAATCCATTGATTGACTACTTTCACACCAGCTTTGTAGTAGGAAGAACCTGACCAGCCAGTTTGACCTGAGTTAGAGTTAGTGGTTTGTTTTTGAGTTCCAGTAGCTTTTGGTGTCTCTACCTTCTTAATAGGATAATATTCCTTATCTGATATTCTAAAAATTTCTGAACGTCCAAAATAACGTTTTCCAAAATCATCTACACTATATATATCTAAATAATAATTGCCATCCTCTACTAGAAGTAAATTAATACCCGACTGTAATCTATTCTTACCATCAAATTTACCAAAATAATGCGATTCAGTCAAAGTTCCAGTACTCTCATTAACTATATCAAAATAGAGAGAAGTGCTATCATTAACGTTGGAACTTCTTTGTAGGTCAACTAAAAGAGTAGCTGATGTAGAACCTCCCGCTGTCGGTATCAAGGTGATTTTCAAGGGATTTTGAGTATCCTTGACACTCATATCTGTTAAGGCATGAACTTCCATTGGTTTAGAAGCCATAAGACCCACTGATAACAACGAACCTGCTAATAAAGAACTAACTAATATTTTTTTATTTTTCATGATTTCAAATTCCTTTTCTCATCCTTATTCTACCCACTCACCGTTGGTATTGACTGTATAGCCATCTGGTGTAGTGGTGTTTACTGCTAAAGCTCCTGAACTATAGGCGTAGTACCATTTACCAGAAACTTTAAACCATCCTGTTGTCATAGCACCTGACTTGTCAAGATAGTACCATGAACCATTATCTTTTACCCATCCTGTAGCCATTGAGCCTGAGTTATTCAAGTAATACCATGTACCGTTATCTTTTATCCAACCTGTAGCTATTGAGCCTGACTTGTTCAAGTAATACCATGTACCGTTATCTTTTACCCATCCTGTAGCCATTAAACCTGACTTGTTAAGGTAATACCATGTACCATTATCTTTTACCCATCCTGTAGCCATTGAACCTGAGTTGTTCAAGTAATACCATGAGCTACTAGTTTTGACCCAGCCAGTTTTCATCCAACCTGCGTGATCAAAGTAGTACCATTTATCCTTGATTTGTTCCCAACCGTTGGTTGTATATGAACCATCAGCATGTTTGTACCACCAGCGACCAGCTGACTCAATCCAGTTACCAGCTTGAGAAGCTTTTGAGTCTTCTACTTTCTTGAGTTCTGTATCTGTTTTCTTATCCGCTTGTTTCCCTGCAAGATATTCCAGATACCAACCTGATAAATTGTAGTAGTCCTTTCTTTCAGCCTTAACCAACTTATCAAACTCTTCTTGGATTTCAACTAATTTAGCTTGTTCAGCTTTCAATTTGACTGTAACGGCGTCCAATTTGTCTTGTGCCAATTTTGCAGCAGATTTTGCTTGAGTCAATTTTGTTTCTAAATCAGCTACTTTTGCTTGCGCATCTGCAAGATTCTTATCTGCATTTAGATAAGCACTCAATTCAGTTGCAATTGCTTTCGCATCTGACACCAATTGGTCTTTTTCTTCATGTAGTTTCGCTTGTTCAGCTTGAAGTGCAGTCAACTTGTTTTCTTCTGCTTGCAATTTTGCTTGCGCAGTTGTAAGAGCAGTTTCAGCATCTTTTTTATCAGTTTTAGCTGTAGCTAGTTCAGCTTTAGCTGTTTCAAGAGCAGTTTCTTTTTCTGCTTGGCTTCTTGAGAAGTTTTCAACAGCTGTTTCAGCAGTTGCTTTACGTTCTTGTGCATTTTTCAAAGCAAGGTTTGCCAATTGCAAGTTCTTTTCAGCGACTTCTGTTTGAAGTGGACTAGCTGTTTTGCTTGCCAATTCTTTTTCAGCTTCTGTTTTAGCGTCAAGTGCAGAAGCATATTTGCGTGAAGCTTCTGCCAATTCTGCTTTAGCATTTGTAAGAGCAGTTTGAGCTTGACTGTTTTGTTTTTGTGCTTCAGCTAGTTTAGCTTCAAGTTGGGCAATGTTTTGGTTGAGGTTGATTGGTCGTTTTGTTTCAGTAGCAAAAGTGTTTACAAACCAATAATCACCGTTAATATTAGCAACTGTCATCGCAACGCTGTTTTTAGCATTTATATTATTAGTTAAGTGTCCCCACTTAGAACTTTTATCAAAGAATGAATACATTCTGAATGCTGTTATAATAGAGTGTTTCAAATCAAACATGTTGGTTGCATCTTTAGAACCAATTACTGGAGCCAAGTTTTCAGCATGTTCAAATAAGTCATTACGTTTTTCAATTGGTTTTTTAACACTGTAAGGTAAATGTCCGTCAGTAAGTGGGCTTGTACCACGCTTTTCATATTCTTTAGCAATTTGTTTACTGTAATCAATAGCATCTTGGTCAAGATGAGGATGATTCTCTTGCCCTACTAATTTTGCAAGTTCAGTTGTTAGATTAGCGTAAAAATTACTAATTTCAATAATTTGATCTTTTGTTAAATTATTAATATCAACTGTACGTTTAGAATCGCTCTCATCGATTTTAACATTAAACTTTTTAGTGACTTCGATAGCTAACTTTTGTAATAATTCACTAGCATCATCAGTCCAATTCTTTTTCCAGTATTCATAAGCGTCTTTAAAAGTCACTTGGTCTTTATTAAATCCGTATTTGACTTTTTCTTCAGCTGTCAAATTGTAAACAACATTACTTGTAGTAATTTTCTCTTTTGATAATTTAGCTTTTTCAATATGCAACGCAGTTTGAGCTTCTTTTTCTTTAGACGCTGTAGCATCCGCTTTTTCTTGGATAGATTCAACTTTGTTTTGGTCTGCGTCCATCATTTCTTTAGCTAGTTTCAAGGCGTCATTTTTGACATTCACATTGTTCTCAGCTTGTTTGATGGCGTCTGCGCGGTTGCTATCTGCTTTCTTAGCGGTTTTGACAGCTGTTGTTGCGCTTGAGATATTGGCATTGGCTTGTTCAATATCTTTTTCAGCTTGGGCAAGAGAGGCTTTAGCTTCACCAAGTCCTGAACCATTTAGCGCGTCTTCAGCTGATTTTACATTCGCTTCTTTAGCGGTTACTGTTTTATCAGCTTCAGCTTTCTTACTTGTTGCGCTTGCAACGTTAGCTGTTTCAGTTGCTACAGTTTCAGTTTGAGCTTTAATCGCTTCAGTAGATGCTTCAGTTGCTTTTTGATTGGCTTCTTGAGCTTTTACATTGGCGTCTTGTTTGGCTTTTGTAGCAGTGATATTTTCTTCTGTAGCATTTGCTTTAACAGCTTCCGCTGACTTCAAGTCCTCTTTAGCGCTTGTCAAAGCAGTTTCAGTAGTTGTAACAGCTTGGTTAGCAGAAGTAGCTTCAGCTTTTGCTGTTTCACTTTCAGCTTCAACTTGCTTAACAGTAGACGCTTGAGCATCAAGAGCAGGCTTGACATCAGAAGATTTCTTCATTTCTGGTTTTGCATCGGCTACAGGTTTAGAAACAAGAGCAGGTTCGTTTACAGCAGTTACAGCAGTTGTATCAACTGCTGTTGTAGTAGTTGCTTCCTGAGCAAATGCAGGCACACCAACAGACGCAAGCGCAATAGCTGTTGAAGTTGTGAGGGTTTTCAGTTTCTTCATCATTTTCTCCTTTGATGGCTGATAGAATAGGATTGAGTGGTAAGTCAATCCTTGTTATACTAGTATAACAAGCCGGCTTTGTTAGCTATTCTTTCCCTTATCATACCATAATAGATATTTAATTTTTTCGACATTTAAACTATAGTTTCAATATAATTTTTAAAATAAAAAATTAGCATAGAATTCTAATATTTTGTAACTATAGTTTACTTTTTCCAGTATTTTCTTTAAAATTTTGTATAATAGTTTTAGAAGGATTTTAAAGTAGTTGACTTATCTAAACTAGAATTGAAACAGGTAGTAGGTGCGTAAATCCTAGAAAAATGCTATAATTATTTTATGAAAGAGTTAAACTTTAATAAGGAGTTTAGCAGTACAAAAATTTGGTATCACGGAACAACATCTACTCAAGTTGCTTCTTTAAAAGATGGAATAGATGTCTATCATAGTAAACGTAACTGTGATTTTGGTATAGGATTTTATGTGACATCTAAGCCCAGCCAAGCAATTAAATGGGCTCAGCGGAAAACAAAAGATGAAATTCCTTTTAATCCGAATGTAAAATCGGTTGTTCTAAGTTATCAATTTCAAGAACTTGATAATTCTGAAACTAAAATTTTTGAAATTGACAAAGAATACTTTCAGTTTGTTTATAAAAATAGATTGGAATTAGATGCTAAGTCTGGAAATAATATTCATCATTTTTCAGCAGTATTTGGTCCAGTTCTTGATGGTCAAGTTACACGATTGAAAGAAACTTTAGATAATTATTTCCAAGGGTTTAATACCTTAGAACAAACCGCTGAAATTCTTTTGGGAAAATATCAGAATGATACGTAATTGTGTATATGTGATCAAAGAATTGCAGATAGACTAACCCTAGTTAAGGAGGAAACGATATGATTTTGTCAAGTAAAGAACAAACTCTCAGAGATGAAGTAGAACAGTTTTTAAGGAAGAATTATCATATTGCTCCTGATACTGTTTCTCCTGTTACAAATGTTGTATTGAAAAATTGGTTTGAAGAGCTAGATAATGGAGGTTCTCATTTAACCGCAGACCTTATAGCTGATAATATCGTAGATATTGCCCACCGTTACTCAGTGCATTAATAAGTAATTTGAGTTTGGTTCATCAAATCTTTTTCTCTATTCTCAAAAACTATTCATGACCACATTAGGAATAAATCTCTTATAGTAAGAGGTGTTAACTCTACTATAAGGAATTTATTCCTTTTTGTGTTTATACAGCTTATTAGACCCTACCTACCTATCTATTTTTTCGCAAACTAAACTATAGTTTCAATCTTGTTCACAAAAATAAAAAATAGCATAGAATTCTAATATTTTGTAACTATAGTTTTCTTTCTCCATTTTTTTCTCTAAATTTTTGTATAATAGTCTTAGAAGTATGTAAGGAGACTATTTATGGAAAACCTATATCCATTTGGAGCTACATTTAAGTACCTGCGCGAAGCACGAGGCCTCAGCCTAAAGGAAGCCGCCTCAGATATCGTATCACCACAGTTCCTAAGTCAATTTGAAAAAGGAGACAAAGGAATTTCACTTGAAAACTTTGCCAAACTGTTAATTGTTATCGGAGTTGAATGGAATGATTTTGTTCTCGCCTATGCAAATAAAGGTGGAGACTGCTTAGAATTACCAGCTATAGAATTTGGTAAGCATGTGGTCCATGAAGAAGATATCCTCACTTATATTGAAGAATACGAAAAATTATTTGATGTCTATCTAAAAGACAACCCACTTCAAGCAGAGATGATTTTCAAATCTATTAAATTAAGACATTATCCAACCATATCAAAAAGTCCTGAAACTGTTGCCAGAATTCAAAACATTATCAATCATTTAATGAAATCGGATGTCTTTAATAGTATCGAACTTGAAATTTATCGCGTCATTGTCAATCATTGTCCGATGGAACTTATTGATCATATGAGCAAACAATTACTACTTATGTACAAAGAAAGTGCCAATACTGACACCTACATCCGCATTTTAAATGCTCTCACTTTCTCCGCAAAATACTTCTCTGAACTGGGTTACTATCAAAAGGCTGACGATATTATTAAAAAAATTAAATCACTTCAGACCTTCGAACGAGGCTATCTAGCTATTCCCCTCATGTTTCTAGAAGTTGAACATGTTTACAATCAATTTAGATGGAATAAACCCGAGGCTATTCCCCTAGCCAAAAATCTATTTAATTATCTGCAAAGCGCAAAATTTATTGATCAGCAATACTACTCTAATTTTATCAACGCCTTCACTTATCATTGTCATGCATTAAATAAGACTGGAATTGATTTATTCTAATCATCAAAAAAGTTGCTCCATTTTCGGAACAACTTTTTTACTTATAATTAAAAGTTTCCCCTGCCAACTTATCAGCTAGCTTGGGAAATAGGGTATAAAACTTATGGGCTAGATTCAACAAAAACGGAAGATTGAGTTCTCGTTTGTTTTTTCCTATACAATTAACAATCTTTTTAGCTACTGCATCTGGTTCTAGCAGGAAGCGATCAACTGATTTAAGATAGGTACCATCTGGGTCAGCCTGGTCAAAAAATCCTGTACGGATTGGTCCTGGATTGACCGTCGTTACATAAACACCGTAGGACATGAGTTCGAGACGCAGAGCATTTGAAAACCCAATGGCCGCAAACTTGGTCGCTGAGTAAAGGCTGGACTTGCCAGTAGCGATCAAACCTGCCATGCTAACGATATTGATGATATGGCCCTTTCGTCTTTCCTTCATAGGAGCAGCAAGGCGACGAGACAGATTCATCAGGGCAAAGGTATTGACCTCAAACATCTGATGAATATCTTGGGCAGAAATCTGGTCAAATTCTTCAAAAATCCCGTAACCAGCGTTATTAATCAAGACATCAATCTTACCATAACGGAAATAGAGGTCAGTTACCAGAGTTTCTAGGGCTGAATCATCGGTAATATCGATTTCAATCAATTCTGCATGGGGATGATTTCCGTAGAGTTGAGCTAATTTTTCCTTATCTCGACCAAGCAAGATAAGCTGGTCTTCTGGTAAAAGTTTGACCATTTCTTGAGCTAGACCACCGCTAGCTCCGGTAATGAGAATCGTACGCATACTTATCCTTTCTCAATCTTTTAGATTTCCACTTCTTCCAAGTCTTTGACTACATGCACATTTTCAAAAATTGTAGCCGCATCTTTCTTGAGTTTGCTGATATCTTTTGAGAGGAAGCGAGCACTGATATGATTGAGCAGGAGGCGTTTAGCACCTGCTTCTACTGCGACCTCCGCCGCCTGCATATTGGTTGAGTGACCATGATTACGGGCAATTTTCTCATCGCCTTTGCCATAAGTTGATTCATGGACCAAGACATCAGCATTGACAGCCAGACGTACGCTGGCATTGGTTTTTCGGGTGTCACCTAGAATAGTGATAATCTTACCTGGACGGGGAGCTGAGATATAGTCTGCTGCTTTGACTTCAGTACCGTCTTCGAGAACAACGTCCTGACCGTTTTTGATTTTCCCAAAAAGTGGGCCAAATGGGACTCCAGCTGCCTTGAGCTTTTCAGCATCCAGCGTTCCTTCCAAGTCCTTTTGCATGACACGATAGCCAACGCAGAAAATAGTGTGGTCCAACTCTTCCGCATACACCGTGAATTTATCTGTTTCAAGAATTTTCCCTAGAGAATCTTGGTCAAATTCATGGAAATGAATCTTATAGGGCAGGCGTGAACCTGACACTCGTAGACTGGTCAATACAAAAGATTTGATGCCTTGAGGTCCATAGATTTCCAAATCTGTCTGCTCTTCATTGGCCTGAAAGGCACGACTAGAAAGGAAACCTGGCAAGCCAAAAATGTGGTCTCCATGCAGGTGGGTGATAAAGATTTTGCTGATCTTACGTGGTCGAATCGTGGTTTCCAAAATGCGATTTTGCGTACCTTCTCCACAGTCAAAGAGCCAGACTTCGTTAATCTCGTCCAAGAGTTTCAGGGCGAGACTGGAGACATTGCGGGCTTTAGAGGGCTGACCAGCCCCCGTTCCTAAAAATTGAATATCCATTTGATACTTTCTAATTAATCAATATATAACATGGCTGTGCGGTTTTCCGATCGAAAATAGCGCTTGCCAGAAAAAGCTGTGGCTTCTTGTAATAACTCCTCTTGGCTGTAACCTTTAAGACGCTTGCGACCATCAGCCAAGCTTTCCAAATCCGTCAAAGCTGTAAGATTTTCCACGTTCACAACTTCCTCGTCCTCGACAGCCTTCATGTAAATCTTTCCAGACTTCTCAAAGACCAGTTGATGGGGGAAAATTTGCGCAACCTCAAAGAGCAAGTCATCCGAGATTACCTCTTTATTTTCAGAAAAAATTCGACCAAGACCCTCACTCTCATAGCAGAAACCAAAGGATTTGCCAGATAGGTTCAGACGGATAAAAGGCTTATTTTCTATGGTAAAACTTGGCTCAGTATTGTAAAGATTCAGTTCCTGACTGACTTCCGCAAAATAATCCGTCGCAGCCTCAGGACTTTTTTTCTGGTAGAGTTCTGCAAAGTAGGCATTGACCACACTTGGCGGAGGGGTAATGAGGGCTAGTTGCTCCTGCTCTGTTTTACCAGCTAGGAGCTGATCCAGATAGACCTTATCCAGACTTGTATAACCTCCATACTTCAGAGCCAAAGTTTTGATATCAGTCATAAAATTCTTCTAACCTCCATTTATTTTTCTCAGAAATGTAGCCTGTAACAACTTCACCGTCATCCTGATAATCGCGTTCTTCAAGAATCGCTACACTTTCCAAAACATGAATCTTGTAGGACTTAGAAAAAGGCACGCGCAGGGTAAAAGATTCAAAAATATCCTTGATTTTCTCTAAAAATAGTGCCTGCAAATTCTCACGACTATCCTCAGACTTGGCAGAAATGAGGGCATAAGGTGTTTGGGTCGGCGTAAAATCCTCCACCAAATCCGCTTTATTATAAAGTGTTAGGCGAGGAATATCCTCCATGTCCAAGTCTTTCATGATGGAAAGGACCGTTTTTTCATGCTCCTCGTGGTAAGGATTGCTGGCATCGATAACATGAACCAGAAGGTCTACATGCTTGCTTTCTTCCAAGGTTGACTTAAAACTGGACACCAACTCTGTCGGCAAATCTTGGATAAAGCCAACGGTATCAGTTAAAGTCACCTGTAGATTGCCCCCCAGATGGATACTCTTAGTCGTCGCATCCAGAGTCGCAAAGAGCTCGTCTGCCTCGTACTGAGTCTTACTGGTCAAGGTGTTCATGATAGTTGATTTCCCAGCATTGGTATAACCAATCAAACCAATCTTAAAGGTGCTAGACTCCAGACGTTTTTCTCTGACAGTCGCCCGATTCTTCTCAACCACCTTGAGCTGACGCTCTATATCTGTGATTTGATTGCGAACACTACGACGGTTCAGCTCCAGCTGGCTTTCACCAGGTCCCCGAGAACCAATTCCCCCTGCCTGACGGCTGAGCATAATCCCCTGACCAACCAAGCGAGGCAAGAGATATTTGAGCTGGGCTAGGTGGACTTGGAGCTTCCCTTCATGGCTTCGAGCCCGCATGGCAAAGATATCCAAAATCAACTGCATACGGTCAATGACCTTGACACCGAGAACTTCTTCTAGATTGACATTTTGCCGTGGAGTCAAACGGTTGTTGACAATGACAGTGGTAATTTCTTCTGCATCCACCATAAGCGCAATCTCTTCCAACTTACCAGAGCCGACAAAGGTCTTGGAGTCATACTTTTCACGTTTTTGCCTGTAGCTATCTACAACGACTGCCCCAGCTGTCTTGGCTAGACTGGCCAATTCTTCCATAGAGAGGTCAAAATTGTCCATGCCCTGCAATTCCACACCGATGAGCAGGACTCGTTCCTCTTTTTTCTCCGTATCAATCATCTAAAAACTCCTCTATCTGGCTTAAAATGCAGTCTTGGACACCAGACTCTCCAATCTGATAAACGGTGATCTGCATGCGATTACGGAACCAAGTTAGCTGACGCTTGGCAAAACGACGGGTAGCCTGTTTGAGATTCTCACTAGCTTCCTCCAAGGTCTGCTCTCCACGGAAATACGGAAAAAGTTCCTTATAGCCAATTCCTTTAGCAGCCTGCACATCAGGGTAATGGGCAAAGAGCCACTTGGCCTCATCCAAAAGCCCAGCCTCAAACATCAAGTCCACTCGATGATTGATTCGTTCATATAATTGACTGCGTTCATCATCCAAGCAGATAATCAATGGTTCATACAAGGTCTCTTGATTTTCCAAATTCTGACCAAAATGGGCAATTTCCAAGGCACGCATCGCACGACGACGATTAAACTGGGGAATTTCAAGGCCAGCTTGCTCCACAAGATGAGCTAATTCCTCATCTGTATAAGGCTCTAAACTAGCCCGATAAGCTAAAATCTCCTCATGAGGAGTCTCTCCACCCAGATGATATCCTTCAAGTAAGCTCTGGATATAAAGCCCAGTCCCACCAGCAATAATAGCTAGCTTGCCACGACTGTAAATATCCTCAATAGCCATCTTAGCTTCTGAAACAAAATCAAAAGCCGAGTAAGACTCGGTTACCTCTCTAACATCGATTAAATGATGGGGAACAGCTGCCTGCTCCTCTGAGCTAGCCTTAGCCGTCCCAATATCTAGACCTCGGTAAACCTGCTGACTATCGCCGCTCACAACTTCCCCACCAAAGCGCTTGGCCACTTCAATGGCAAGGGCTGTTTTTCCAACGGCAGTCGGTCCAACAATCACAATTATTTTTGTTTTCATCTTTTTTCCTTGAAAAATTCCCATTTTTTCGTTACTATTATTATAACACAAAAAGGTCAGTCAGAAAAATGTGACCTCTTGAAGGGGCTGGCTGATTAAGAAGATAAAGGAGGAAGACTCATGGCTAAAGGATTCGCTAAAGGTCTTGTAACAGGTGTCGCAGGAACTGTCGCTGCACTTGCAGGTGCAGTATACGCATTTAAAAAGAAAGTAATCGAACCAGAAGAGCAAAAAGTAGCTTTCATCGAAGAAAACCGTAAAAAAGCAGCTCGTCGCCGCGTATCACGTTAAGAAACAAAAGAAGTTGGGATTCATTGTCTCAACTTCTTTTTTCTATTCTTTTAAATAGCTAGATCAAACTTCAACTGTGGCTTGACAGGGTCATAATCCACCAACTCAAAATCTTCTGCTTTGATATCAAAGAAATTGGTCTTATCTGGCACATTCAAGACCAAACGTGGTTGGCAGTTTGAAGGCTCACGACGAAGCAATTCCTGAGCTTGTTCAAATTGATTGTCATAGATATGGAGGTTGTTGATGAAGTAGAAGAACTTCCCAACCTTCCAGCCAAAATGCTTGGCAATCATCATTTGAAGAGCTACGTACTGCATAGCGTTGATGTGGTGTGCTACCAGCATATCATTAGAACGCTGGGTCAAGGTCGCATCCAGATAGATTTCCCCATCTACACGGCGGACATCAAACATGGTCTGAAAGGCGCATGGGAGGAGGCCGTCCGTCTCATCAAAAGCTTGGTAATCCCAGAGCGAAATGATATTGCGACGGTTCCAAGGGTTGGCTTCCAACTGTTTGAGAAGCTTATTGATGATATCGTGTTTCTTAACAACAGCCCCATAGCGCTCCCCAATGGTTCCTGTATCCCCCACTTCCCAGTCATTCCAATAGTGAACATTGTACTTGTCATTGAGAACTTCTAGGCTATTAGACTGGTCTTGGTAAATCCAGAGCACTTCCTTGATGGCGGATTTGATGGCAATGGGACGCAAGGTCGTGATGGGGAATTCCCCTTTGGCCAAGTCATACTCGGCAAAAGCACCCGTTACATACTTAGAGTTAGCAACAGTTCCATCCTTGTACTTGGGACGTGCCTGTTCAGAAAAGACACCGTCTTTGAGGATTCGTTCAATATTCTCTTTAAAAATTGTATCTGCTTTTGTCATTTGCTCTCACCTCATTTATTGTCCTAACTAGTATAGCATAAAAAAAGAAAGGAGGAAAATCACTCGCTTCTGGAAAGCAATTTTCTCCTTTTTTATTTTATTGCAATACAAGTGATGCTGCTCCAATCACTCCAGCGTCATTTCCTAGAGTTGCAAGAGCTAGCTTAGTTGTTGTGCGAACTTGTGGGAAGGTATTTTCATCATAAACCTTTTGAACACCTTGTAGAAGGAATTCTCCTGCAGCCGATACACCACCACCGATAACGATTGTTGATGGATTAAGGATTGAACCGATGTTGGCACATGCAATACCCAAGTAACGTGAGAAATTACGGTAGACGATCAAGGCAAGGTCGTCTCCTTCTTTTGCCAAGTCAAAGACAGTTTTAGCTGTTACTTCTTCACCGTCGTCGATCAAACGTTTCAATTCTGCATCGCCTTCGTATTCATCTGCGTAACGACGAGTCAAGTTGACAATACCTGTTGCTGAAGCCACTGTCTCAAGACAGCCTTTTTTCCCACAAGTACATGCGATTGGTTGGTCAAAGTCCACAGTGATATGGCCAAGTTCACCAGCAGCACCGGCAACACCGTGAAGCAATTTTCCTTCTGCGACGATACCGCCACCAACACCTGTGCCGAGTGTCATAAAGACAACATCTGGTTGGTTATCACCAGCACCCATCCAACGTTCACCAAGAGCAGCTACGTTGGCATCATTATCGATAAAAAATGGAATACCCACGGCTTTTTCAATCTTTTCTTTGATTGGTTGAAGGGTTTTCCAGTTGAGGTTGTAGGCACCGATAACAGTCCCTTTTTCACGGTCAACCACACCTGGTGATCCCATCCCAATACCTTGGAAGTCCGCTGCTGCCAATCCAAGCAAGTCCAAACGATGTTGAATAGACTCAATCATATCATCTACGATATGACTTCCCTCATCCAAAATGTTGGTCTTGATAGACCATTTTTCTTGGATTTCTCCTGCTGTTGTCAAGATTGCAAATTTGATAGAAGTTCCACCAAGGTCAATCCCAATAATCTTTTGACTCATCATATTCTCCTTTTTCATTATGAATTAATTGAAAATGCTTACAGTTATAGTATAACAAAATTCACTCATTTATGCAAAGGTTTGCATTAACTTTCTAGATTTTATCCTGACTTATGGTTTCCAGAGGCCTGAAGCATCTACGTAGTAGCGGCCTCCATCAACTCGCTCATTTTTAGCCATTTTGCCATCTGATTTCAAATAGTAATTTCCTTGCCATGCATTACGAGCGTATGAACCATCTGATTTCAAGTAATACCAGGCTTGGTAAGAAGAGTCATAAACCCACTCACCTTGTGCCATTTTACCATTTGATTTAAGGTAGTAAGCTCCTTGCCATGCATTCTTTGCATAAGAACCATCTGATTTCAAATAATACCAAGCTTGATAAGAAGAGTCATAAATCCATTCGCTCTGTGCCATTTTACCATCAGCTTTCAGGTAATAGCTTCCCTGCCATGCATTTTTCACTGGATTGCCATTTCCATCAAAGTAATACCAAGCACCATCCTGCTTAACCCAGCCACTTGTTGTTGCTGAGCTTGTATTGTTTTGAGCCGCAGTTGATTGTTTTGCTTTGAAAGCACCCTTAGGAGCATTCTTCAATTCGCAAGCCACACCATCATGATCGCGATCTAACTTGGCAGAATATCCCGGTTCTCCCTCGTGAATATCCGAGTATCCATTTGCCCAAGCTTCCTTACAGCTAGAAAAATGAATGTTTTCTTCTGCTAACACAGGCTGTGAAAACAAGGCTAAAACTGGCAAGGTAGCCAGACTCATTTTTAAAAATAGACGTTTGTTCATTTCTTTCTCCTATAATTATGATATCGTTTTCAATATTATTTTATCAAACTTATTTCAGCAATTCAAGGAAACTTCTGGTCTTTTCTACAAACTCCTTTGGTTTTGCTCTATTCAGAACATGAGAACCGTCAGGGATAATCTGGAACTGGGAATTTGACATCAGTTCTTGAATAGCTTTCATTGAACTAAGATTTGGCTTATCCTGACTACCACAAATTAACAAAGTTGGATAGGGACAATTCTTTGCAATCTCCCTTAAATCAAGTGTTTTTAATTCCTCAGAAACTCCAACCAGAAGCGATTTATCTGCTCCCTGTTTCTCAAATATCCTCTTAGGCAGCAATTTAAATATCAGCAACTGAATGTAAAAAGGGATATTGCCCGCTAGTTTCAATGGACAACCTGATAAAACCAAGGCCTGAAGATTTGGCAAATCGTAACTTGACAGCTCTAATGCAAGTGCAGCACCTAAGGACAATCCAATCAAAACAAAAGGTTCTGTCTCTTGAGCTAGGCGCTGATAAACTCGCTCCTTGACTTTTTGATAGCTGTTAACTTCAGAAGAAAATAACTCGATAGCCTCAGAAGGATAATCTGTCAGTAGATTCCGAACCTCTTTCCAAGACTCTGCTGACTGCCCTAAGCCATGTAAAAATATCAGTTTCGTCTACTTCTCCTGTAAGATTAACTCATATAAGCCTCTCACGGCATTACAGCCGTAAATAGCTTCCGCTTGGGCTAAATCTGCCAAGGTCAAGACTTTCTCTTCTACCTGTCCTCTTTCCAGCAAATGCTGACGGTAAATCCCTGGCAAGATTCCAAGTCGGACAGGCGGTGTATAGAGTTTTCCAGCGATTTTCAGAACCAAATTTCCGATTGAGGTTTCCAATAACTCTCCAGCTGCATTATGGTAAATAATTTCCTGCTTCCCCAGGCTCAAATGCGGTCGGTGGCTTGTTTTAAAATAGGTAAAGGCTTGTTGCAAATTGACTTCCTGAAGGCAAAGTTTGGACTGACAAAAACTTGGACTAAGGGGTATTAATGCTTGACGACTGAGTTTTATCTCTCCAGATTTGCTAAGGCTAATTCGCAAGCGGTAATCTTGATTAGCATCACAATCCTGACACTCTTCCTCTATCTTTGGTTTCAAGTCTTCTGCATCAAAAAGAAAGGCAAAATAACGACTAGCTTTTCTCAGCCTTTCCAGATGTTGTTCTTCAAACAACAAGTTCTTCTGGCTGATCTTCCCAGTAGTAAACAGCTGAAAACGAGCTTGTTTCCGATAGAGAACAGCCGCCTTTTGATGAACTTCTCGGTATTCAGATTCCCAAGTGCTATCCCATGTAATGCCGCCACCAACTCCATAGATAGCTTTCCCTTTATGCAGTTGAATGGTCCGAATGGCCACATTAAAAATCCGTCGTCCATGTGGAAGCAAGAGACCAATCGTTCCACAGTAGACTCCGCGCGGTTGAGGCTCCAAATTTTTGATAATCTCCATAGTCGCAATTTTCGGAGCACCCGTTATGGAACCACAAGGAAAGAGAGAGCGGAAGATTTCAACAAGGTCTACATCCTCTCGCAACCGACTCTTGATGGTCGAAGTCATTTGCCAAACGGTTGAGTACTGCTCTACCTGACACAGACGCTCCACATGCTCACTGCCCACTTCAGAAATACGATTCATATCATTGCGCAAGAGGTCCACAATCATCATATTTTCAGAGCGATTTTTAGGATCCTGCTCCAACCAACTAGCCTGCTCTAAGTCTTCTTGGTCAGTTATGCCACGCTGAGTCGTTCCCTTCATTGGTCGCGTTATCAATTCGCGGCCATTTTGCTCAAAAAAGAGCTCTGGACTCATGGATATCACTGCCATCTCGTCATGTTCAACATAAGCATTGTAGCCCGCCTCCTGCTCTACCACCATACGATTGTAGATGGCAAAAGGATTGGCACTTAAGTCTTGCTTGAGTTGGACAGTGTAGTTGACCTGATAGGTATCTCCCTGCCGCAAATGATGATGTATCTGGGCAATAGCCTTTTCATAGTCCTCTGCAGACGTTACTTCCTGCCAATTTGAAGGCAAATCAAATTCATCATAAGTCAGAGGAATAGGGGATGTTTCTACGCTATCATGAACAGTAAAGTAAAGCAGGTACTCGCCAAGTAGAGGGGTCTTGTGAACTGCTAACTTCTCCTCAAAAGCAGGTGCAGCCTCATAGCTGACATAACCCACCACATAATAGCCTTGCTCTTGGTAACTTTCCACTTGTGCCAGCAAATCTGCCACTTCTGCTAAATCTCTGGTTTTTAACTCTTTGATAGGCTGGGTAAAGATATATCTCTCCCCCAAAGCCTTAAAATCAATCACTGTTTTTCTATGCATATCTTAAGTATAGCATAAAATAAGAAAACCCTCATCCGCAAAGCAGATGAGAGAGTTCGATTATTTAAAGATTGAAGTTTTAAAGCTATTTGTTTGTTGAAGAAGTTTCTTGAAGAGTTTCTCTTTAAGTGATACAGTATTATCAAATTTAACTGAACCATTATTTAGAGTTGCTTTATCTTTATCGACAGCTGTAGCAAATGCATTCTTCAAGTCGTCGTAGCTACTGTATGTAGTACCGTCAATTGTAACAGGGTTAAATCCTGCTTTCGCTTGATCAACAACTTCTTTGAAGTATGCTTTCTTCCAATCTTCTAGAGTACTAAATTTACCATCAGAAACTTTCTTAATGATGAAGTCATCTCCTAGAGTAGCATGACCTGCTTGTTTAGACTCATTTTTCAGCATGTTAGAAGCATAATTTAGGAACCCTTTTTCATATCCATAATAACCCCACATACGGAAGGTATTATGTTTGAATGACATTGCTCCAGGAGCACCTTCACTTGTGTTACCACCATAGATACCAGCGGTGATAGGCACCGTTACATAAGCAGAACCGAATCCAGTTGGGTCATACTGACCATTACCAGGACCGTGTTTAGTCATGAAGTTTTTCTCTACTAAGTCATTAACAGATGTTAAATTATATTCTTTTTCTTCTGCATTTAAATCTCTAACATTGTCGTATTGGTTCTTCGTATTAGCTCCACGAAGTTGCTTATCTACTTTCTTGAACCAAGCGTTATTTAGTTCTTTACTGTGCTTATCAATTACAGCTTCACCTTCAAGGTAATCAAGAAGCATGAGCGTATCATTGAACCCTTTCATATACTGGTCAATTTCCGCACGAGATTTAAGGTCGTTTGGATTAGTGTTATACCATTGGTTCCCATCGTTTGGACGTTCGTAAGCCATATTCAATCCCAGTGCTTTAAAGTCACCGTTTGGACTTGTTTCAGCAGGAGACTGTAACATACCTTGAGCAAATGCTTCCAAGTCAGTACCTTCACGGTGTCTTGAACCACCTAAGTAAACCATACGGTCATTTACGTGAGTCGTTTCGTGAGTGAAGGCTGAGATACCAAAGTCACTAATCATGTCAGTAACCATGAAGAAGACTGAATCATCCTTATAAGGGTTACCGTAAATACGAGCTACAGCTCCCATACGCCAGTCAGTTGCATGATAACGACCTGTTGGTCCGTATAATTCACGGATAGGTGCTACGTCTTTACCACTATTCGTATGTCCGTATTTATCTGTGCTGATTCCTTTATAGTTTTGGTTATCTAACACAGGAGTTGGAACCATGTTATTGCTCTTAAGCAGTTGATTACGAACTTTATCTAATGATAAGCGAGACCAGAAGTCTAGGTAATTTTGTTGACCTTTAGCGACTTTATTGATTTCAGCTTTGAATGCTTCGCGTTCTTCTGCAGTATTCTTACCGTATTTTTCAAATGAACTGTAAGCCATAGTGTTATATGTTGAGATTAAGAACATATGAGCATCTTTCAAATTCAGAAGTGGTAGAATCATTTTACCATGCATGTCGTTGTTTAATCCCTCGTAGGCTCTGTGTTTCTTATCAGCAAATTCAGGAGTTGTTGTTTTAGGTTCAACGATATATACATTATCTTTAGTAGCTTTTATGAACCAATCGTTTAAGTCTGTATCACTTGTGAATAGACGCATATTATAGTCTAAGAAACTGTTTAACTCGCCTATACCGATAACTCCACCGATCGTTTCGCGATAAGCTTCTAAAGTTCTATCACCTTTAATGTTACTTTCTTTAGAACCAACTTTAATCAAGAAGTCTAACACATTAACATTCTTACCATAGAAGTCAGGTTTGAATAACATTAATTCTTTAATGTTAAAGTCATCGAATTTAACGCCGTAGTAACGATTTAGGTAAGATAATCCAAGAAGAACTGCGGCCTTATTGTCATCGATTTTCTTAATCAAGGCACGTTTTGCAGCTTCATCTGTGTTCAGTTGATGATCTTCATTTTCCACTAACTTCGTAACGAATTGAGTAAGATTATCTTTAACGTACTTGAAGCTTTCTTCTAGGTACAAGTCCTTAATTGCATTGACTTTGTTGCCACCAGTTCTACCCAAGTGTTGGTAAATCGGGTCAGATTGCAATTCAACAGGGCTTAATTTGCTTTCAATAGCACTGATTAAGTCAGCACGATCTTTTACAACAATGTTTGGTGTGTAAACAACTTCACCAAGCTCAGCAACACTATACTCTTTTACTTGCTTAACTTGAGAGTCCTTAGGAGAAATCGTAAAGATATCTTTTGTCTTATCTGCGTAGTGAACCATAATATGGTCGGCATCTGTAAGGTCTGTGACAAAGTCATTGCCTTTCATTGCAGTTACAGACAATACTTCTTTAGTCATTAATGGACTATCGGCAGCTAATTTATTTCCTTGATTTACAATCCATTCTTTGTTGTAGAATGGTTGAAGTTTTTCAATGTTACGGTATGCAAGCTCACGAGAAGCATCGTAATCTTGAGTATCTTTGTAAGTGTCAGATTTTGGTTTAACATTATTTAATGTATCTGAAACAAGAGGATTGATAACATAATCATTAGCCGTAATTCCTAATGTTGCAATTTTCTGGTCAGCTTCATCTTGAGACACTTCTTTAATTCGGTTAGAAACAGAGAATCTAAATGAACGCTTACCTGTACTTACATCTTTTACAATGAAGTTACGTTCTAATGCGTTATTTGAGAAGTATCCACCATCTTCGTCAATATCTTTAGATCCATAGAACACTTCACCATTTTCAACTTTCATCATAGACACAGAGTCTGCAACTTTACCCCATGCCCAGTTCTTACTAAGGAAACCACCTACTTCAACAGGTGTATTTACCTTAATAGTTCCTTTCGTAACAGCATTACGAACAGAACCATATTTACCAATTCCGTTAGGATCAGAACCGTTATCTGATCTAGCGACAAATCCACCGATACGAGCTTTATTAGCAACTATATCAGCTTCTACATATCCTTTATCAACATTACCTTTCCAGATTTCACCAACCATACCAGCGAAATCCCATCCTCTATCACCTACACCAGTAAGTTTACCGATATAAGCAACATTAGTAAGCTGTCCGCCGTTATCTAATTTGTTAACAAGTCCGGCAATTCCATCTCTACCAGTTATGCTACCAGTTACTTTAATATTCTCAACAGTAGCATTCTTAACAGTTCTAGCAAGAGCAGAAATGTTATCAATCCAAGGCATATTAATATCGACATTAGCTAAATTAACATCTTTAACCGAACCACCTTCAATACCACCAAATAATTGACGTGTCATATTGTGGATTGAATAACGTTGTCCCTCAACACTTGATAACTTACCTTTAAATGTACCAGGAACATACTCTTTATTTGGAGTTGGTACATTAGCTGCATTTAGATCTGCACCAAGTTTAAACTCACCGCTAGGGTTAGCTTTCATATCTTTTACAAGCTCATTGAAGTTGTAGTAAACATTACCTTCTTTTGCTTTTTGTTTTTCAAAGTAATGAACATACTCTTCGCTAAGTGTGTTATCTGCATTACGTTGAACTAAGTCCGGTGCTTTGGCAGTGACTTTGTATAAAGTTTTTCCATCTTTTTCTACTTCTTCAATCTTGTCAACAGCAAGTCTTGTAACTTTGTTGTCGTGAGTTGTAACTCGTAAATAAAGCGGAGCAACATCAGCTGGTTTTTCTGTAAGCAAACTAGTATCTGTTTCAGTACCGTCAGCGTCCACACTCATCAAGCTTGTTTCTTTGATATTTTTGATTTCAACTTTTTTGAGGTCAATTCTTAGAGGTTCTTCATTCAGAACTACTTCCTCATCGCCTTCACCACGGTCATAAACCATCTTAGTTTCAATCTTATAATCTTTGTAGTATTGCAAATCTGTCAGGCTAGCTGTTAAGTTGTCAGGTGAAACATTCAATGTTTTCACAATCTCATCACCTTTTTTCAGAGTTAAGGTGATAGATTTAATGGCCGCCTTGCTTGGATTTTCTAGACTGTATTTAACATCTGAAGTCCGTTTCAAATCCTTAGGTTCAACTGCAGTGATGGTCAATACTGGTTTTTCAAAGCTCTTGGTACCACGTTTCAAAATTCGGTCTTGAGGGGCCTCAATAACTTCTTCTGTTACTTTTGGTGCATCCTCAGTCTTAACTCCTTTGATAGTATTAAAGGTCTTAGTGATTTTTTTCTGACCTTCTTTCCCTTCTTGAGCTACGACTTCTAAACCTTTTTTCAGTTGATTATCTTCTTCAATCTTTTCTTTGAATGGAATCTTTTCAAGGCTTTCCTCTACAAGAGTTCCTTCAATTGGTTTTGTACCACGGCTTACCTGTTGATTTACAGGCTCCTTAGTCACTTCCGTACTGGTTGAAAGAACTTGATCAGTTTTGACACCTTCTACCGTTTTATAGGTTGTTTTTGTAACTTGACTTCCTTTTTCACCATTTCGTAGGACAGTTTCTTCGTCTGTATACTTAGTTGGATCCTCAGTCGTTTCAGTTTTGTAGTCAATTTCTGTAGTTGATTCTTCAACAAGGGTTCCCTCAGTCACCTTATACTCAGGTAACTGATCTTGAACAAGTGCTTGACCTTCCTTGTCTTCCTCTTGAGTTCCTTTTACTTCTACTTGAGCTTCTGGTAGTTCAGGTTGCGTTAAAGATTGGCCTTCCTTACCTACCTCTTGAGTTCCTTTAGACTCTACTGTAGCCTCTGGTAGTTCTGGCTGTACTAAAGCTTGACCTTCCTTACCTACCTCTTGAGTTCCTTTAGACTCTACTGTAGCCTCTGGCAATTCCGGTTGCGTTAAAGATTGGCCTTCCTTACCTACCTCTTGAGTTCCTTTAGACTCTACTGTAGCCTCTGGCAATTCGGGTTGTGTTAAGGATTGACCTTCCTTACCTGCCTCTTGAGTTCCTTTAGACTCTACCACAGCTTCTGGCAATTCGGGTTGCGTTAAGGATTGACCTTCCTTACCTGCCTCTTGAGTGCCTTTAGACTCTACCTTAGCTTCTGGTAATTCGGGTTGTGTTAAGGATTGACCTTCTTTGCCTGTCTCTTGAGTTCCTTTGGCCTCTACCGTAGCTTCTGGCAATTCTGGTTGCGTTAAGGACTGACCTTCCTTGCCTGCCTCTTGAGTGCCTTTGGCCTCTACCCTAGCTTCTGGCAATTCTGGTTGCGTTAAGGACTGACCTTCCTTGCCTGACTCTTGAGTGCCTTTGGCCTCTACCCTAGCTTCTGGTAAGTCCGGTTGGATTAAAGAGTGACCTGCTTTGCCTTCTTCTTGGGTTCCTTTGGCTTCTACTGGAGCTTCTGGCAAGGCAGGTTGCGTTAAGGCTTGGCCTGCTTTGCCTTCCTCTTGGGTTCCTTTTGCTTCGATTGGAGCCTCTGGTAAGCTTGGTTGCGTTAGAGCCTGACCTTCTTTGCCTTCTTCTTGCGTACCCTTAGCTACCTGATGCGTTGGTTCAGCTTGTGGTGCTGGAGTTGGGGCAGGTTGCACCTCTTTCTTCGTTCCGACTGCGATGACTTGTGACACAGGATTTTGAACCACTTGGTCTTCAATGACTTCTCTAACTTCTTGACCATTAACCATCGATACTTTGGTTACAAGACGACGCTTACCATTTACTCCAGCTGTGACGATACGAGTCTGTCCTTCTGCTAGATTCGCATCTAGGCTTGTGATCATTTCAAACGGAATCTCCACCAAGCTCTCTTCCTGTCTAGTCTGAGGCTTCTCAGATGAAGCTGGTTTTGATGGATGGAGTTCTGCTTCCTTAAAGTAGCCAATGTATTCATATCCATCAATATGGATAATCCCTTCAGCCAAACCTTCATGTGTAGAGGCTGAAATAGTTTGGTTATAAGAAAGTAATTCTTTATTTTCAAATGCAAATGTCCCGTAAGGTACAAAGGTGCTAGCTCCTAAAGAACCAATCAAAAGAACACCTAGAACCTCTTTGCGACCTTTTTTGGACACCAAAAAGACTGCTAGCGAGGCTGTTGCCAAACCAAGACCTGCCAAAGCTAGTTCCTTACTTCCTGTATAGGGAAGTTGTTGACTGGTAGTCGCCTTCTTACGATAAACTACATAAAGAATATCATCATCTTGAAATTCTGTAGGAACTTCATGGTGAATCAGGGCTTTTTCAGACTCGGTCAATTCCTGCTCCGCCAAATAACGGTAATGAACACTATGAGCACCGCCAACTTCATTGGCTTGAACCTTATCTACTGAAAGGGTACTAGCACCAAAAAGAAAGGCCCCGATTGCTACAGGACCTACCCCAACAGTTAGCTTACGAATTGAATATTTGGTGATTTTTTCTAGTTGTTGTTTTGTTTTTCTCATTTTCACGACTTTCTGATAGAATCTTGCGGATAGTGCGCACGCGCACCTCCAATTAATTTTGGACGACTAGCCAACGCCGTTACGTGAGCATGACCAATCTCTCTCAAAAGAGGGCGAATCGGAACCTGAACATGCTTGACATGCATACCAATTGCAGTGTCGCCGATATCCAATCCAGCATGAGCCTTGATAAATTCAACCTCAACTGGATCCTTCATAAACTTGAAGGCTGCCAACTGACCCGAACCTCCTGCATGAAGGGTAGGAAGGACACTAACGATTTCCAGACCAAACTGCTCTGCCAACTGACGTTCAACAACGAGAGCCCGATTGACATGTTCACAGCCTTGAACAGCTAGATGAATTCCTTTTTCCTCTAGGATATCTAGGATAGTCTTCACAATGATTTCCCCAATTTCTTGGCTGGATTCCTTGCCAATCTGACCACCTATCACCTCACTAGAAGAAAGGCCCAAAACAAAGATGGATCCTTGCTTCAAATTGGCCTTTTCCAATACATCTTTTACAATCTGGCTTGTTTCTCTTTGAATGTCTTTTTCCTTCATACTTGATACCTCTTTTGTCACTATCTATCATATCGTTTTTTCTACGTTTTAGCAAGATAGACAACCTAGAAAGCTTTCTCAATTACGCATAAAACTCCCAGAATTGACTGGGAGTTAGCTAGTTTCTATTCCATTTATGTATATTTCAACCGTCGTTCCTTTTTCGGGTGCAGAATCAATCTTCATCTGGTAATCTTCTCCAAAATGAAGTTTGAGCCGTTGGTCAACATTTTGAAGACCGACTCCCCCACGTTTGAGTTGACTTTGACTACTATCGCCAGCATCTTGGAAGCCAACTCCATCATCCTCAATACAGATGACCAAGCCTGAATCCTGTTTCTGGACAGAAAGTTTAATATGGCCCTGACCTTCCTTTTCCTTAATGCCATGGTAAAGAGCATTTTCTACAAGGGGTTGTAGGACCAGCTTGGGCAAGACTAAATTATCAAAGGCAGGATTCTCCTCAATCTCATATTCCAGCTTATCTCCATAGCGTTGTTTCTGGATAAAGAGATACTGGCGGACATGATTGATTTCGTCGGACAAGGAAATCAAGTCCTTGCCTTGATTGAGCGCCAAGCGGAAATAGGTTGCCAAGGACTTGGTCACCTGCACCACTCGCTGACTGTCCTGAAATTCAGCCATCCAGATGATGGTATCCAAGGTGTTATAGAGGAAATGCGGATTAATCTGGCTTGATAGGGCTTGAAGTTGGTACTGACGGGTCGTTTCTTCCTGCCTGCGAATATCTGCCATGAGGTGATCAACCTGATCCAACATGGCATTGAACTGGCGAGTTACCTCTCTCAGTTCATAGGCACCAGTTTCCTTGGCACGAAGATTCTGATTACCAGAAGTAATCTCCAGCATGGTTTCTCTCAAGTCATTCAAAGGAGCAATCCAGCGTTTAAGACTAAGCCACACCAAGCAGAGACAGGCAAGAAGAGATGTGACACTGGCTCCAAGCAAGGTCCACATGAGTTGACTCCGAACCTGGTCTAACTTTTCCAATGATGACACGCCAAGCACCGTCCAATCAGTTCCTGCAATCTTTTCCTGACTGACGTAGGATTGGTGGTCTAGCGTATAGCCCTGCCCCGTTTCAATATAGAGTTTCATGGCCTCCATTTCGCTAGCTGAGCTATAGACTGTATGTTTAGGATGGTAGACAAATTCATGGTTTTCATTGATGATAAAGGCAAAACCCTGCTGACCTAACTGGAGTTGATTGAGATAGGCTTCCAAAGTTTCATAAGAAATATCCAAACGAAGCACGCCCAGATTAGCCCCCTTTGCATCAACAAGTTCCTGAGTGACAGAAATGACCCACTGGCTATCTGATTTACGAGCGGGTGTCAAAACAGGCATAGCCCCCTGATGAATGGCCTTTTGGTACCAATCCTCAGCCATCATATCAGAGGAAGTTTTCATTTGCACACTATCATCTGTAGAAATGACCTGACCGGATTTAGTCACCAGCACAACAGTTTTCAAGTCCTGGTCTGCCTTCAAGATAGTCAAAAACAGATTTTGGATTCCCTCAACCTTGTCTTGACTGGGATTCTCAGCATAGGCTAGAATATCTGCCTGCTGGGTCAAACTAGTCGAGGTGGTTTCTAATTTTTTGATATAAGACTGGATAAAGTGGCTAGTTTGACTGATAGTCGTTTGGCTATTACCCTCAATAGTAGCCTCAATGACTGAAGAACTAGATTGATAGTAGAAAGTCCCAACCACAGCTAGGAGAATGAGAAAGACCAGAAAGATGGAAATAACCATTCTAACTAGAAGAGACGAACGTTTCATCTACCTTCCCCCTTCTTAAACTGACGAGGCGTCACACCCGCAATCTGTTTAAAGCGTTGAGTAAAGTAATTCATATCTTCAAAGCCAACCTTTTCTGCAATCTCGTAAATCTTCAGATCTGTAGTCAAAAGCAAGAGCTTGGCTTGTTTGACACGTTCTCTCACCAAATAATCCTGAAAAGGCAGGCCCAACTCTTTCTTAATCAAAGAACTCAGATAAGTCGGGCTAAATCCCAAGTCACTGGCTAAAGACTTTAAGCTAAATTGGCTATCAGCTAGATGAGACTGGATTTTCTGGGCCAAGTTTCCTTCAAACTTATCGGTCAGTAAATCTTGTAACTGCTCTTCTTTCTCTTCCTTGTCTAGTTTTTGCTTTATTTTCCCCAACATTTCCTCAATATCCTGACGAGAAAAGGGTTTAAGCAGATAGTCATCCACACCGAGTTTGACAGCAGAAAGGGCATAATCAAAATCATCGTAACCTGTCAAAAAAACTAGATGAACCTGAGGATAGGTTTCTCGGACCAGACTGGCCAACTGGATGCCATTTAGCTGGGGCATGTTGATATCGGTTAAAACAATGTCTGGCACCTGCTTTTGAATCAGCTCCCAAGCCTGCCTTCCATTTTCAGCCTGACCGATGATTTCCATATCGTAGGCTGCTACATTGACCAGCTTGGTCAAGCCTTGTCTTACCAGATATTCATCTTCTACGATTAAGATTGTGTAGGTCATGCTTCTCTCCTTTGTCACTTACTAGTATCAGTATAGCAAAATTCTCCTCTAACTGCTTAGGAAAGCCCTCTTAATCGACATAATCTAGTAAATAAGCATAACCTTTTTCTTCCATTTGATCTTTAGGAATAAAGCGGATAGAGAGACTATTAATACAGTAGCGCAAGCCACCCTTGTCCTGTGGGCCGTCCGTAAAGACATGGCCAAGGTGAGAATCTCCAACTCGGCTCCGCACTTCCATGCGTGTCATATTGTAAGACTTATCTTCCTTGTAGGTGGCGACATCTGGACTGATGGGTTGGGTGAAACTAGGCCAGCCACAACCAGACTCAAACTTATCCTTTGATGAAAAGAGGGGTTCGCCAGTTGCCACATCCACATAGATACCAGATTCAAATTTATCCCAGTAGCGGTTTGAGAAAGCCCGTTCTGTTTGATTTTTCTGGGTAACTGCATACTCCTCAGGTGACAAGGTCTTTTTCAATTCCTCATCACTTGGTTTGGGATATTTGCTGGCATCAATGACGGGATAGGCTGCCTGATTGACATTGATATGGCAGTAGCCATTTGGATTTTTCTTGAGATAGTCTTGGTGGTAATCCTCAGCCACTACAAAATTCTTCAAGGTCTCCTTTTCAACTGCTAGAGGTTGGTCGTATTTCTTAGCCACCTCATCAAAGACCTGGTTAATCACCTCTAAATCCTTGTCATCTGTGTAATAAACGCCGGTACGATACTGGGTCCCCACATCATTTCCTTGTTTATTTTTGCTGGTTGGATTGATAATGCGGAAATAATGAAGCAGGATTTCCTTGAGAGAAATTTGCTTGGCATCATAAGTGACATGGACAGTTTCCGCATGCCCTGTTTGGTTAATCAATTCGTACTTAGTTGTTTCCCCTCTACCATTTGCATAGCCTGAAACGGCATCTGTCACTCCAGGCACGCGTGAGAAGTATTCCTCAACTCCCCAGAAACATCCCCCAGCTAGATAAATTTCGTGCAAGTCTGCATCTTTACTAATTTCTGTTTTTTTCACTGTTTTTCCTCCTTGGCTAACTGCAGCCTTCTCAATTTGCGAGCTATCTGTCTGCCCTGCATTTCGCATCAATAGAAAATAGAAACCGGTTATGGCTAGGAAAAAAATCCCTGCCAAGACAAAAAGTTTTACTTTATCATTCATGACCTTTCTCTACCCCATTTCTTTCAATTCTTTTAAAATCATATCCTTATCCATAAAACCTGGTTGTGTTTTGACCAGCTTGCCTTCCTTGTCTATAAAGGCTTGAGTTGGGTAAGAACGGACACCATAACTTTCCAAGAGTTTGCCTGATGGATCAATTAAAACTGGGAAATTTTTATAATCCAAGCCCTTGTACCAGTTCTTAAAGTCAGCTTCAGATTGTTCTCCCTTGTGGCCAGGAGATACCACTGTCAAGACAACATAGTCATCACCAGCATCCTTAGCGATTTCATCCGTATCTGGAAGACTGGCTAGACAGATGGAACACCAAGAAGCCCAGAATTTGAGATAGACTTTCTTGCCCTTGTAATCAGATAAACGGTAAGTCTTGCCATCTACTCCCGTCAGTTCAAAATCAGCAACCGCCTGACCTTTAGTCGCAGTTTGCGAACTGACTTGTTCTGTTTTTGTTTGCTCCTTCATAGTAGACTCGTCTGACATGTTTTTAGCTGAACAAGCTGCCAAGCAACAGATTGAGCCTACTCCAAGGAGACATGTTTGCCATTTTTTCATTTCTTTTTCCTCTCTATTCAAATAATGTAGTCAAAATGGAAGCATTTCCCAAAAGCACCAAGATTCCCACCACGATAATGAGGAAACCACCCACTTTTTTGAGGGTTCCTAGATAAGGATGGAGTTTTCGAAAATGTTTCAAAACATAGCTGGAGGCTAGAGCTAGAACCAAAAATGGTAGCGCCAAACCCAGCGTGTAAATCAACATGAGACCAGCTCCCTGCCAAGCACCTGAACCACCTGAAGCCGCCAAGGCCAAAACAGAGCCAAGAACTGGCCCCACACAAGGCGTCCAAGCAAAACTAAAGGTCAACCCCAGTAAAAATGCCTGACTATAGCCCTTACCCTTTTGCCCCTGTCTCTGTAATTGTAACCTTCTTTCCTTGTATAGTCCCTGAAAATGTAAGACTTCCATCTGGTGCAAGCCCAAGAGAATGATAACCGCACCCGTCACATACTGAAACCAAGAGGCATACAAAAGGTCTCCTAAAAAACCAGCACCATATCCCAGTAAGATAAAAATAAAAGAAATACCCGCTATAAAGGCCTGAGTTCGCAATAAACTGACAACCGAAATTGAAAATTTGCCACTAGAAGCCTGAGCACCATCTTTGTCATCCAACAAGACCCCTGCATAGACCGGTAACAAGGGTAAAATACAAGGAGAAAAGAAGGAGAGAATTCCAGCAAGAAAAACACTGATAAAAAAGATTATATTATCCATCGCCTTCCTCCATTCTTTGATTTGATAGGACTATTATAACCCCAGAACTCCAGAAAAAACAGGTACAATGATAGGGAAAAATAGGAATTTAATCAGGTAATACTTCAAAGAAATCAAAAAAACATGAGTAAAAGGGTAAGCTATCTTACGTTTTCGAGCCAACATCTAGTAAACTAAAAAACAGATTCTTCCATCTACCGCGGAAAAATCTGTCATTGATTTATTGATTTACAAAAACTCCAACCACGCTTTGCGAACCTCGTCTTTGCTGGTTTCTCTGTATTTTTTAGTTCCAAGAATGCCATTATTGTGAAGTTCTTACAATAGTGCCTCAAACTCAGCGACGGTCATGCCTAATTGCGCACTCGCAACCTCTGCTGTTAAAAGATGCTGGCGAACAAGATTTACTAACCCTTTTTTTAGTCCCTGTTCAATACCTTCTGCCCTAGCTGTTTCCAAGGCATAGTCCTGCGCTAACAAGGCTTGTTCTTCGCGTCTGCGTTGTTCACTAAACATTTTCCTGTCCTCCTCGGACCAGCTCTTATAGTCCAGCAGTTGGTCTGCCTGGCTGATGGCTCGCTCGGGTTCTTGGGTAAAGGGCTTGTTACCGAAAAACTCCAACCACGGCTTGCGAACCTCGTCTTTGCTGGTTTCTCTGTATTTTTTTAATTCCAAGAATGCCATCTTGACTAGATGGTTTTCCTGACCATTGTTGGTAATGGTTAAAACTTCACCTGTCGTGTCCTCTCGCATACTGAAGCTATGAAAAGCCAAATCATCTGAAAAATAATTACTATCTACAATAGCTATTGCGTAAACAGGTGCAATATGCTTGTAACTCTGGTGTGTATCACCTTCACATTGGCGAATTTTTTCAAGATTTTGATTAACCTGACTGCACAGATAAGCCCACAAACGATTAATGAAAAAATTCTGATGATGAACTTGGATTTCGATAATAACCTGCGTGCCATTATCCAACTCCGCTAAGACGTCTATACTGGTATAGAAATCCTGCGCCGAGTACGGCAGGGAAGGTAAGACATGAATGTTACTTCCCTCCAAAATAGTCACATTTTTTGCTGGTAAGTCCAGCATATCGCGAATAAATTGACAAGTGATTTCTGGATTGCTAAAGATTTTTTTAGCTACCAAATCATTAGTTGGGCTGATGCCCGGATGTCTGAGAATCATCCTTTTCCTCCTTTTATTATACCACAGTTTTATACTCAATGAAAATCAAAGAGCAAACTAGGAAACTAGCCGCAGGCTGTACTTGAGTACGGCAAGGCGACGTTGACGTTGTTTGAATTTGATTTTCGAAGAGTATTAAATCTAGTTTTACTAGATTCACTGACTCTATCTATTTATTCGGAAAAGAAAGGATAAATGAAAAAAATAAGAACAGCGGATAAGCAATAAATTTTAAGCTTAACAGTCTTCCCTACTTACCTGGTAATAAATAAGATCAGCAAGATAGACTTTTCTCTCTACACCATTGGTAATAGTCTTGAGATAGGACATTCCAGCCTTCTCCATAACACGACCTGAAGCTGGATTGAGACTAGCATATCGTGCTCTAACATTTTGAAAACCTGCTTGAGTAAAACAAAAGTCCAATACAGCTTTCAAGGCCTCTGTCATCATACCATGACCCCAGTATTTCTTGCCTAGCACATAGCCAATTTCACAACTTGAATCATCCTCATCTATCTTAACGATACTGATATCTCCTATCACTTGCTCTGGGTTTTCTTTGAGACAAATAGCCCATTTGTAATAGTTGGGATTTGTATAGGAGGCAACCCAGTTACGAATCGAGTTTCGAGTCACCTCGACATCAGGATGAGGTTCCCAGGTGACATAGGTCAGATTATCAGCGGATGAAGCCCAATTCTGAAACATGGCTTCTGCATCACTTTCCAAAAATCTTCGCAAGATTAAACGATCTGTCTGTAATATTTGCGTACCGATTGCTTTCATGACGCTACCTCGCTTTCTGATAGATGATTCTCTGCCCAATCTCCATTGAAACTTGTTTTGCCTTTGAATCTCAAGGTAATACGCTAAAAAGGTCCCCCGGACCTTCCTCGCTTACCTGTTTCCATGCTCGGGGTAAAAGGACTAAACTCAGCAACAGCTAGAAAACGAGTTTTTTGTTTAATCCCTTGACGCAGTCGCTGTCTGGTTTGAAATGCGCTCTAGCAAGCTTTTTCAAACCTAGTCATCGTTGCGGGGGTGAGACGACGAAATCGAACTCTGTGAGTTACCGTACCTTCTCTCACTTTCTTATTTCAAGGTGAGAGGCTGAAAACCTCCACTGAAGGTTATTCCTGCTCTCGAGTTTCAGGGCAAGAAGCTAAAAAGGTCCCCCGGACCTTTTTACTCCCAAAAGTCATCAAATACGGTGATGGGTAGGTGGCGTTTGTGTTGGCCTTTGTGCCACCAGTTTTCGATAGTCGCTTGAGCTTCTGGGCTGATTGTTTTGCCTTCTAGGTAGTCGTCAATCTCTTCATAAGTGACTCCGAGGGCTACTTCATCAGCTAGACCTGGTTTGTCTTCTTCTAGGTCCGCTGTTGGGATTTTTTCATAAAGGGCTGGGTCTGCACCAAGTTCCTGCAAGAGTTGTTTTCCTTGGCGCTTATTGAGGCGGTAAAGAGGGAGAATATCCGCACCACCATCACCAAACTTGGTAAAGAAACCTGTGATATTTTCCGCGGCGTGGTCTGTTCCAATGACCGCTCCGCTATGGGAACCAGCAAGGGCATACTGAGCAATCATACGGCAACGAGCCTTGATATTGCCCTTGTTAAAATCTGAAACAGGACTACCTGTCGCATCAACTGCAGCTGTCATGGCATCTGCAGACTCCTTAATATTCACCACTAAACTGACATCTGGCTGGATAAAGGCTAGGGCTTTTTGAGCATCTGCTTCATCAGCTTGCACTCCATATGGCAGGCGAACAGCGATAAATTTGTAGCTGTCGTCTCCCGTTTCTGATCGCAGCTCTTCCATAGCTAGTTGGGCCAATCGACCTGCTAAGGTTGAATCTTGTCCTCCAGAAATCCCTAGTACAAAGGTTTTTAGGAAGGGATGTTTTTTCAGGTATCTTTTTAAGAAATCAATGGAACGGCGGATTTCTTCCTGGGCATCAATCACTGGTTTCACGCCCAGTTCTTGGATAATCGTTTCTTGCAAACTCATTCTTCTTCTCCTTCACCAAGAGCTTCCTTGCGCATCTTATCAATCAAGTCCATCTTGTCTTGCCATACATCACGCGCCAAATCCACTGGATAATGCTGCGGATTGAGCACGCGCTTGTACTCATCCCAAAGCTTGTCAAATTCCTTACGAGCATAATCCTGAATCTCAGTCAAACTAGGCAAGTTGTAAATCAGTTTCCCATCTTTAAAGATATCCACCAAGAGAGGAACGGCATCAAAATTACGAACGGTCTTCTTGATGTAGGTATAGGTCGGATGGAACATCTTGATTTCTGTCATGTCGCTCACATCCACACCGTCATAAGTGATATAATCGCCTTCTGACTTGCCTTTTTCACGACTGGTAATGCGCCACACCTGCTTCTTACCTGGCGTCGACACTTTTTCCGCATTATTAGACAGCTTGATGGTATTACGCATCTTGCCATTTTCATCTTCGATTGCAACAATCTTGTAAACTGCACCAAGAGCTGGCTGGTCATAGGCTGTAATCAGCTTGGTTCCCACGCCCCAGACATCAATCTTGGCCTTTTGCATCTTAAGGTTGAGGATGGTATTTTCATCAAGGTCATTTGATGCATAAATCTTAGCATCAGTAAATCCTGCCTCGTCCAGTTGTTGACGAACTTTTTTAGAAATATAGGCAATATCCCCAGAGTCAATCCGCACACCCATAAAGTTAATCTGGTCACCCAGTTCACGCGCCACCTGAATAGCAGCTGGCACACCGATACGAAGGGTATCATAGGTATCTACAAGAAAGACGCAATTTTTGTGGGTCGCAGCATAAGCCTTGAAAGCCTCATAGTCGTTACCATAAACCTGTACCAAGGCATGAGCATGGGTTCCCAAAACAGGAATGTCAAAGAGTTTACCAGCACGCACGTTGCTGGTTCCATTGGCACCACCAATCACCGCTGCGCGTGTTCCCCAGATAGCCGCATCCATTTCTTGCGCCCGACGTGTTCCAAACTCCATCAAGGGTTCATCTTCGATAACCGAACGAATACGAGCTGCCTTCGTCGCCACCAAGGTCTGGTAGTTGACGATGTTCAAAAGGGCCGTTTCAACCAACTGACATTGAGCTAGAGGGCCTTCCACCTGCACAATCGGTTCATTAGCAAAAACCAAGTCCCCTTCTTGGGCAGAACGAACGGTCAACTCCAACTTGAAATTGCGAAGGTAATCCAAGAATTCCCCATGATAGCCTAGCGACTCCAAATAGGCAATATCACTATCTGAAAAACGTAAGTCTTCAAGATAGCTTACAATTCTTTCCAAACCAGCAAAAACTGCATAGCCATTCTTAAAAGGCTGTTGTCGGAAATAAACCTCAAAGACCGCCTTTTTATTGTGAATTCCTTGGTCAAAGTAAACCTGCATCATGTTAATCTGGTACAAGTCCGTGTGCAATGTCAAACTATCATCTGGATACATACTTTTCCTACTTCCTTAGCTAGAAACACATAAAAATTTTCAAGAACTTTCACATATTCCAATAAATTAGTACTATTATATCACATTTTAGCTGGATTGAGAAAAGAGTAACAAGCTATTCTCCACTCTCCAGTTCATTCATGTCTTGTTCAAACTTTTTCTGAGCCCATTCGCCATAGCTCTTCAGACCAAGATTGCCAATAAAGACCCAAGGAAGGTAAATGACATAAGTAATTGCCCAAGCAGACAAGTATTTAACGTTCAGAGGATTGTGCTGATAAATTTCGATATTGAATTGATAATTCTGCAACATCAAAAGAGCCGTAATAGCCAAGGTTAAGAAAAAACAACCCAAAATCGTAAAATGAAAACGACTATAGTAGTTCACACCCAAATCTCGAGCACGGCCGAAAAAGTAAAAAATTCCAATAATGATAATGATGAGAATCATTCTCGGATTAAAAAGACTTGGTGCTAATACTGCAATCATATAAGATAAAAGCAAGAAAGCTATAGAGATATAGAAACTTTCAGCCCCCGCTTTATTCATCAGTTATTCTTCTCTTTCGTCTAGTAATTGATAATAAAAAAATCTATTTTTCATCTTCTTCCTCCCAAACTTGCTGATTTCTGCGATTCAAGTATAGGATAACTCGGTCCATAGAATAACTCCCAACGAGATAGATGATAACTGCTAGAACCACTTTTAGGGAGTACTTCCAAGTCAATAGATTGACCAGTTCCTCGCGATTTCCTACGATATCAATCAATAAAATCACTATAGAAAATCCCAAAGCAGATAAAATTCTTTCTTTTCCAGTATTCTCAACAATATCTCGAATATCAATTCCTACATACATGCGGCGAATAATGGCATACAAACCGACTCCAATCAATAAAAGTAATTCTGGTAAATAGGATAGAAGCGTTAAATTAAAAATATAAACTTTGGCAAAAATTTCCAGTGCCAAAAATAGGTACATACCCAAGAGAATTTCTCCTGAAATATTTCCATCCAATTTTTCCGTACGTTCATCTTTGATAACAAGTTTTTTTCTATTTTTCATCTTCTTCCTCCCAAAATAGTTGGTCTAACGTTTTGCCTAAGCATCTGCATATGGACTGACAGAGCGAGAGACTAGGATTATATTTCCCTGCTTCTATCAAGCCGATAGTCTGCCTCGTAACACCCACAGCTTCTGCCAAATCACCTTGTGTCATATCAAGCTCCACACGAGCTAGTTTTAACTTTAAATTTTTAGCCACTAGCATCCTCCTTCTATTTTTTAAAAAGTTGCGCTTCTTTTCAAAAATATTATACCATATATCTAACTTAATGCAATATATAAATGTCATTTTGTAATATTTTATTAACAAAAAACTCTCTATCATCTTACATGATAAAGAGTATTCGTTCTTTTTTCTACTTAGCTTAGCTCCTCTTCAAAGTAAAGAAGTCTAGGTCACAAATCCTTTTGGTAATAATATCTTTGCCCAATGTAGGGATAATCTTGTAAGGTAAAGACTTCCTTGTAGCCATGCCTTTTATAAAAATCTGGAGCTTGAAACTGGTAGGTATTGACAAAAGCAAAACGACAGTTTCGATTCTTAGCTTCAGTTTCTGCTTGCTGCAATAGTCTTGAACCGATTCCTAGCCCTCTCAGTTCCTCTTTTACAAATAAATACTCGATTTCTAGCCAATTTCCGAAAGTCTCAGCTACCAAGCCTGCCAGAAGATTGCCTTTTTCATCTTCAACATAAAGATTCAATGGCTCACTCTCAGCCTCTTCTCTTTTGGAACGGTTATAAGCACGAATCAAATTCCCTATTTCTTGCGCCTTCTGGGATTCCTTATTTTCCAATCTAAAGTACATCCAAACCTCCTCGAAAACTGATACAGCTTGATTATAGCCTTATTTCAATAGACTGTCAAATTAGCAAAAACCCACCAATCTGAGTTGATGAGTTTCAAATTTAATACTATCACTGCTTATATTCTTTTAATTTATAATTCGATAAATAGGACTTCAACCCTTCTAAATCTGTCGTAGTATTAAACTGGGCTTTCTCTAGCTTATCCATATCTACACTGCCATCTTTTTTGACTCCTGCAGCATAACTATAATCTTTATAATTAGTATCTTTAGATCCATCAGATTTGGTCTCAGTGACCTTATAGAGAATACTTATAACAATTACATTTTCATAAGCACTGTTACTTGATGAAAATACTCCTAAGAATGTTCCTTGTGGTTCTAGGGTATAAGAAGATGAAGAATTATTCTTGTTTTCAGACTTACTGTGGTCATCAATTTTCTTAAGAATATCCTTTAATTCCTTAATTTCACTGACCTCTTTTAGGCCTGAAACTGGAACTTCAAAACTCTTTTCTGCAGGTACTTTCCCTTCTTTTTTCAATTTTGTCAAATAGTAGTCACGAACCACAAGTTTGATGTTATCTCCATTTTTCAAATCATTGGCATCAGAATTACCATCAATAGTGAAGATATCTTCCTCATCTTTTGTTTTAGGAATAGAAACTCGACCATAGCCATTGAAACCTTCAAAACTTAAAGGAGTTAGTTTTAAGAGTTCTTCTTTTGAAACTTTTTCATATTCCTTCAGTGTTTCAACCTTAAATGATTTCTTTTCAGCTTTAACAGGTGAGTTTTGCGAAGTCGTTGTGACTGTGAAAGTCACTTCATCCCCATTTTTTAACTCACTTTTCTTATCAAACTCGTAGCGGACACTACTAATCATAGCCTTAGCTAGAGAAGCCTTTGAGGCTAATTGTGGATTGGTTGCCAAGGCTGATAAGGCTACAGGATCATTCTGGGCAAGGGCTTGAGCTTGTTCCTTATTAAAGCCAGCCTTTTTGTAGGATAGTTCCTTAACCATAGCCGCAATCACTTCTTCATTATAGGTCAAGGTTCCTGACTCTGAATAACCTGAAAATTCAACCCTAACTTCTTTTGCTAAACTTTTAGGTTGCCCTTGATAAAAGTTATAACCTACAAAAGCAATAATAGTAAGTCCAAGAGCAATCAGTACACCAAGAGTTTCCTTACGTCGTGTCTCAATGATGTGTTTTACCTTATCCACAAATCCTAACTGACTTGGGACAGGAGCTACAGGATTGGCATGTTCACTTTCCTGCTTAACGCTTGTCTCTTGCTCCGAAACTTCTGTGTTATTTGAAGTCTCTTCGTTTACCTTATTTTCCAACTCTTCCACTTAAAATCTCCTTTGTATAACCAAAATGGAATTATTTGATCCATTTACCAGATCCATCTACACGGTAACCATCTGGTGTACGTTCGCTAACAGCCATTTTACCATCTGATTTAAGGTAATAATCTCCTACCCATTTGTTACGAGCGTAGCTTCCTTCTGATGTCAAATAGTAATATGATTTGTAGTTATTGTCATAAATCCACTCTCTCTTAGCCATCTTACCATTTGACTTGAGGTAGTAACTTCCTGACCAAGCATTACGCGCATAGCTTCCTTCTGATGTCAAGTAATAGTAAGAACCGTAGTTGCCATCATAAATCCATTCACTCTTAGCCATGTAGCCACCTGATTTGAGATAGTAGTTCCCTACCCAAGCATTTTCAACATAGTCACCAGCAGCATTCAAATAGAAATAAGACTTATATTGTGAATCATAGATCCATTTGCTGATAACCTTTTGGCCATTTTGGTAGTAAGAACGACCTACCCAACCATTCTTTCCACTTGGTTGTTCTGGAATTTTTGGATCAGATGTTGGTGTTGATGTTGGCTTTAAGTTAACTTTTTCGTATTTAACAAATTCTCCATCTTTAATGGTCAATTTAATTGCTCCAACTAAAGTAAAGTAACCTGACTCATGAGAAAGTGTCAAATCCTTAAATGAAACTAGATAGGTTCCATCTGGGTAAGGGTTCCCATTTAGAAAAGATAAATTCAACTTTGCTCTACCAACATTTTTCTTAGCTTCCCCATTTGTAACTGGATTAATAACAATGAAAGTATTTGGATTTACCACCCGTCCTGTGTTTGCTTCTAAAATTTCAACAGCCTTATACTGGCCAGTTGCAACAGTTACATCAGGACGATCTCCAACAATTTCCAAGTACAAATTTCCATCTAGTCCCATCTGTGCAGTTACATCTGCATAAATCTTACGGTATTCTGCAGCTTCTACACTGCTTGTAGGGAGTACACTTGTTGTGATAACTCCTGCTGTTACGAGGCTCAACCCCATCACTGATCCTGTCAATACATGTTTTAGTTTCATCTTCTATTTCTCCTTTTTATTCACTAACCTTATAATAAAATTCGTTTGGATTGGACAATGTATCCACACTTTGGGTAATTAACAAACGATCCTTGCTACTGTCTGATGCATCTTTGAAAACAGTATCACCTACATTATTATCTGGATGTACAACTCCTTTTGGAATGAGTATAACCGAAGCACCACCAACACCACTGCTTGTGGTCATACCAAATCGAACCATATTATTTACAATCTTAGGTACTGTGTCAGTCAAGACTAACCCATTTGTAAAACCATTTTCATCAAAAGTGACTTCTACACCATTGTTATTCTTCCAAGTTCCTTTGATACTGCTGAAGTTTTTCTGGTAAATCTCAGCCAGGTGAGCACCAGGTTCCTTAGCCTGCTCCTCTAGGTCAATAAAGGGACGACTAGCTGAAGCATCATCAAAACTCATCCAGTTCAAGCCTTCCAAATCAATCTTTTTAATCCCATCTAGCCCTTGTAAACTTGAAGGGTCCTTGGTTTCTCTCAAATCATAGTTAACTGAACTGGCTTCCTGGTAACGGCCATCTACAAAGAGATAAGTTTTAGCAATGGCCTCAGGTCTAGGAGAATTGAAATTTAGATAAGAAATCGCACCGTTCTCATAAGGAATAAGTATACGACGTTCTCCACCTCTTCCAGCAACTCCACCAGACTTCACTAGCAGAGTTCCTTGATCAGTCAGATAATAAATTCCAAGTAAAATCTTATCTTGCTTAATCAGTAATTCCTTTTTCCCATCCTTATTGATATCATAAAAAGTATAAGCGATATCTATTCCATCATAATCAAATAAAATGGAATTAATATAAGATTCCTCTTTATCATCTGAGGAAGACTGAGGCATTTGTTTAGCCTGTGCTGTCTTAACCCTCTCTTTATAAGATTCCAAAACATTTTGATAAGCCACATGGTAATTAATCTTTGGTTGTTCAGCTTTTTTATCTTCTGAAGCACTGGTTTGGACTGTAGCGTCAGTTGACTCTCCCCCACTCGTCTGACTAGCCTGTTGACCACAGGCTGCTAATAAAATGACTGAGCCAGCCAATAACAAGCCACTTAAAATGCTTTTTTGGGACATAATACCTCCTTTATTTCTTTTTAAAAGATTTGCCAGCCAATATACCAGTCGGATCTGAAGTAATGGTCAGCTCTCCACCTTTGATCTCATAACCTAGTTTCATTGAAGACAATTCAAAGGTCTTTTCTTTCTGGTTGACCTTCATCTCATCTGTCTGCTCTGTTTGCTTACCCTCTGTTAGGAAACCAATTGTTTTTCCTTTTGTATGAACTTGTCCCTTATCACCCTTGATTTGGATGGTCACGGTTACTTCTTCCATAAATGGCATACTACCTTGGTAGACATAAGTTCCATCTGCTGAGGAACAGGCCACCAAAAGCAATAGGCTCGTTGCTAACGATAATACAAAGGCAACTTTCTTTTTCAATGTTTATCCCTCTTTTTTCTTTAAAACAATTCCTAATCCTGCCAAGAAGCCATATCCTAATAAAGCTAGTAGGCTCACTTGACTTCCAGTATTTGGTAACGCATGTTGTTCTGCTGGCTTGTCTGATGATTTATCTGATGGTTTGTCCGCTGGCTTATCCGCTGGTTTATCTGATGGTTTATCTGATGGCTTGTCCGCTGGTTTATCTGCTAGCTTATTCGCTGGCTTATCCGTTGGCTTATCCGCTGGTTTATCCGCTGGTTTATCCGCTGGCTTATCTGATGGCTTATCTGATGGCTTATCTGATGGCTTATCTGATGGCTTATCTGATGGCTTATCTGATGGCTTATCTGATGGCTTATCAATGATAGCACTTGGATCCAATTCTGGTAACTCATCCACTTTTGGAGCATCTTTTGGTGTTGCACCAATTCCATCTGGGTTTTGTTGCGTATTCAAATCACTCGGAATATCATCTGTGATATCCAATACTGGTAATTCATCTACTGTCGGAGCTACTTTTGGTGTCGCACCGATACCATCAGGATTTTGTTTTGTATTTAAATCACTTGGGATATCAGATGTGATATCCAATGCAGGTAATTCATCTACTGTTGGGGCAACTTTTGGCGTTGCTGAAATGACACGGTTACCATCAGTATATACATTCAGCATCTTATCGATTGAAAAGATATCAGACTTGTGTTTGTGGTCAGCTTGTGCTCGTCTCAATCGAGCTTTTGCATCCGACAAGTCTTGTTCAGCCGCTGTAATGCGTTGTTCCACGTTTGTCTTGTCAGCTTCTGCCTGTGCTAGACTTGCGCGCAATTGTGGCAATTGTGCTTTGACACGCATAGCGTCATCACGTTTACTTGTTGCTGCATCGATTTCACGTTGAATTGCGTTGATACGTTCTGTTACATCATTTACGCGAGCTGTTGCTATATCCAATTCACCTTGTTTTTGAACAACTGCATCTGCTTTATCTTGAGCGGTTGTTGTCAGTGTTGTCAAATCAGATTTTGCTTGATTTAGAGCTGTGGTTGCATCTGTACGCGCTGTAGCAATATCGTTCAATTGAGCATTTAATGCGTCTAATTCTTGAGTCAAGTTTGCTTTCTTAGCAACTAAGGCGTCACGTTCGCGTTCTTGTGTCGCTTTTTGAGCTTGCAATGCGTCCAACTCAGCTTGCATTTTTGGTCGGTCATCAATCACTTGACGTTTAACAAACACATAATGAGTGTCTGCAATGAATTTCATGGTCTTACCATAGAAAGTTGGATGCATCGGATCTGCTTCGTTGAATGAGCTGACGTTCGCCCGATATTTTATTTCGGAATCGCTTTTAGTCACTAGGTAAAGTATTTGATAATCTTCGTCCCATCCATAAGTGTTACCAGTACTCGCTAACACGTTGAAAGACGTAAAGTATGTTGTCTTTTCTTTACCATTAACTGTGGACATAGCTAGACCCATTTTACCACCCATTGGGGCTAACAAATTACGACGGTGACCATAGCTATTACCTAGAAGATTTTTATAGTCAGAATACCAACCTAGTAACCTTTCGTAGGCTAATGTTTCATTTGTCACAATTCGATAGAATAATAAATACTCGCCGTCACGACCTGAAAGTTGTCCATAACCACCGCCTGAAATGTTTTCGACATCATTTTCCGGTTGTACGCGAGGTTTGTCACTCGGTGATTGTAAGTTTGTGTTATGACTCAAAATGCCCGTGTTTTGCATTTCATTCGCGCGTTTTTGCGCATATGCAAGATATTCATCGTCAACTACTATATTACCCAATAAGCCGTTATTGACGCGTAGTTGGTTGAGCAATTTGGCAAAGGCTTCTGAAATACCTTTGTTATCTACTTTATAACGATATGTTGGTCGTTCTTTATACTTACGAGTTGTCGGATCATATGGTTCTTTGTTATAAGCAGCTACTGCATTCGTGAAATCAATCATATCTTGTGTGGCATCAATTTCCACAATGTCCACACCTTGGAAATTGACAGGTTCCATTTGTTTGTTACGATATGGTCCATGGTTATACGCATAATCATCTAGGTTGTCGTGAGCTGTATGGTTACGTTCATCCGGATTCAAATCAGTTGAAATAACTTTAACTCTATAGCTATCGATTTCACCTTGTTTCGCAGCAATTTTAGCGTCTGTAGCTGTGATTTGAGCACCTTTCGCATTCAAATCATTATCAACGTTTGAAATTTTATCAGTTGTGTTTGTGATATTTTTACGCACGTTAGCATCTGTGATTGCGTCAAGGTCTGCTTGTTTCGTATCAACATCAGCTTTCTTAGCGTCACGAGCATTATCAGCCTCTGTTTTTGCGGTGTTAGCATTATCTAGTGCTGTATGCGCATCACGTTCACCATCTTTAGCGGTATTCAAATCGTTTGTTGCGTTTGTCTTGTCAGCTGTTTTGCTAGCGATAATATCGTTTTGAGCATTGATAATTTTGTTTGCGTTATTAGCAGTGTCGATGTCTTTATTGATTGAGTCAATTTTGTCATCAGCTTTTACCTTGTCAGCTTTTGCTTGGTCAACAGTACCTTGTTTTGCGTCGACATCAGCTTGCGCCTTATCTACATCAGCTTTAGCATTTTTAACGTCTTGTTCAGTAACATGAACAGGGGTCGTCTTCACCGTAGGCTTGGGTTGACCAGAATCAACCTCTTCCGCATGGACAGTTGTATTTACAGCACCAGCACCAACAAGAATAGTTGTTAAGCCAGCGCTTAATAAAATATCTTTTTTCTTCATATTGGCTCCTTTTTATTTTTTTGTATAGTATACAGTAAATAATCCCCTTTTTGGATATTTCTACCGAAAATAGTAGAATTTTATCCCCTCCCCCCGATTTTCAAAAAAAATCTACTAAAAACAATAGTTTTTTTCAAAAATGGAGAAATTTAAGTTATAATAAAACCAATAATACTTAAGGAGACTGTCATGGAATCGAAACACTATGGAGAAATCATTCAAAGAATCCGTCAAGATCGCAATATGAGCCTCAAAGAGGCTGCTGGTGATGCAATTACCCCCAATAATCTCAGTCGTTTTGAAAAAGGACTCGCTACTGTTAAAGTTGATACATTTTTTTATTTATTAAATAAACTAAATGTGGAAACTTCTGATATCGAAGAATTATTTGAAACTCAGAAAGAAAATTTCCAGAAAGTATATGATATCTGGATAGCTATTGTTAACAACGATTTTATAAAAGCTAGAAAAATACTTGGAGGGAAAAAAGATTGGAGCAAGCCGTTAGACTATTATATTATGCTCATACGCATAGCAAATAGTTCAAAGAAATTAGAGCTATTTACACCTGATGAATTAGAAGCTATTGACAACCTAATAAACTATATTTCTAGGTTAGAAACTTTCTATACATATGATTTTCTCATTTTAGACACTCTGTTTAATATAGTAAATCTACCTTTTGAAGAAAAGTTTCTTGAGTACCTAGAAAAAGTAATCAGTAAGAATTTAGAAAACTCAAAATCTAAAAGTGCATATTATTCAATACTCCACGTTAGTCCATTGATCAATTTGATTAGTGCTTACTCTCGTTGTGGATATTACGAGAAAGCAGAAAAACTTATCTATAAACTAAAATTATTACTAACTCAAGATAATTTCACTCAATTTTCATTTTATAATCTATTTTTGGTGAACATGTACGAAGTTTTCAATCTGCTTCGACAAAATAACCCAAAGGGTATTGAACGAGCTAATACTCTTCTTCATTACATTGATGCCCAAAACGACCTCTTCCCATTAGCAAATATGTTTACAATGAAAAATTCATTCATCCAACAAGTTCAACGACTGAATAAAACTGGTATTCCATTCCCTACAGAAGATGAGGAATAACTAACAACATCAGTCTGGAGCAAAATGTTTATAACTTCAAAGCACCAAAGTCACTTTAGACTCTGGCGCTTTTTTATCTTTATTTTAAAGGAAAAACTCACCAACCTGAGTTGATGAGTTCTTAATCTATTTTCTAAATTTCCACTGGCTATAAATCCCGAAACCGATAATCCAGATAGCTGAACCGATTGCTCCTACAAATGTAGACTCTTGTAAAAAGAGGGTTACAAAGACAAAGGCAAAGAAGAGCATGGTCAAAGGATTTAAGAAACGATAGTGAGGCATGAGATAGCCATCCGCCATAAAGTCTGGTGACTTGCGGTATTTAAGGTGAGCCACCATAATCAAAATATAAATGGCAATATAAACACCTGATGATGATGCTGTAATCAAGGCAAAGGCATCCGAAACACCTGGCAAGACATTAATAAAGGCTGCTAGGGCAATCAAGATTGCTGAAGCAATAATAGCATTTTGTGGCACATTATGGCGAGAGAGAGTATCTGCTTTAATTGCCTTTAGGAAGCGATTTGGCGAATCATGGGCAATCTGGTACAAATGACGTCCTGTTGAATAAAGAGTTGAGTTAAGAGCAGATGCTGCTGACGTCAAAACGACGAAGTTAATCAAGGCCGCTGCCCACTTGATACCGGCCAATTCAAATACTGTTACAAAAGGAGAATCAGCTGAAGCAAGTTCACGCCATGGAATAATAGACATAATGGCCAAGAGAGCTCCACCATAGAAAAAGACGATTCGTAGAGGAATTTCCTTAACGGCTTTTGGCAAGACCTGGCGTGGATTTTTTGTTTCTGAAGTCGTTACCCCGATAAACTCAATCATGAGGTAGGCAAAGAAAACCATCTGGAAAGCCATAACAAAGTTCACTCCACCATTTGGGAAGAGGGAGAAATTGTCGGCGATATTAGCTAAACTTGCTACTCCATGAGGTGTCTTAAAGCCTGTCAAGACCATAAAGATTCCTGTTGCAATCATGGCTAAAATAGCCACAATCTTAACCATAGCAAACCAAAACTCAACTTCCCCAAAGAGCTTAACTGCGATCAGATTGACCAAGGCTAGAATGGTCAAAAATCCAATCTCAATCATCCAACTGGGCCAGCTAGGGAACCAGAACTGAACATAGTGAGAGATAGCAGTGATTTCCGCCATACCGATAAAAACAACGGATAGCCAGTAAGACCAGACTGAAAAATACCCCCAGCCCTTACCCAAATGGCGCGTGATAAAGTTGATAAAGGTATGTTGCTCAGGGTCTTGGTAGAGCATTTCCCCAACCGCACGCATCATGAGGAACATAAAAGCCCCAGTAATCATATAAATCAGTACAATGGAAGGACCTGTTAGGCTGATAGAGCGACCTGCTCCCAAAAAGAGTCCTGTTCCGATTGTTCCCGCAATGGCCATAACCTGCACGTGACGATTGGTTAGACCACGCTCCATCTTATTTTTTTTCTTCTTTGAACTCATAACGTCTCCAATTCAATTTAAAATGGAAAAAGGAGTGAGTGAAGCGCACTGCCTCCCCACTCCTTTTTTCTATTTTTAGGCTGTTTTTTCAACCTTCAAGATTTTTACATCATAGCTACCAACAGGTGTTTCAATAGTTGCTGTATCACCTGTTTTCTTGCCAATCAAGGCTTGTCCAATTGGGCTCTCATTTGAAACCTTTCCTGCAAAGGCATCTGCACCCGCTGAACCTACGATAATATAAACTTCTTCTTCGTCCTCACCAATTTCTTGGATAGTGACGGTTTTACCAATCGCTACTTCGTCTTGGGCAACTGAGTCGCTATTAACGATTTCAGCATAACGGATTTTCGTTTCCAAGCTAGAGATTTGTCCTTCAACAAAGGCTTGTTCATCCTTAGCTGCTTCGTACTCACTGTTTTCAGAAAGGTCACCGTATGAACGGGCAATCTTAATGCGTTCTACCACTTCTGGACGGCGAACCAATTTCAATTCTTCTAATTCTTTTTCAAGTTTTTCCTTTTCCTCAAGGGTCATAGGATATGTTTTTTCTGCCATTTTTCTCAACTTTCTTCTAATGATATTCTCTAAAGAAAATTATGTGAAGCATCACATAATTTTAGTTTGTTTGGTTTAATTTGCTGTTGACATGTTCAGCGACATTACGATCATGCTCCTCCTGAGTAGTAGCATAATAGACCTTGCCATCTGTAACATTAGCTACAAAGTATAAGTTATCACTCTTAGTCTGATTAATACTTGCCTCAATGGCATCCAAACTTGGACTATCTACTGGACCTGGCATCAAACCAGCTTTCGTATAAACATTATACGGTGAATTAATTGTCGTATCAATTCCAGCATCATCAGCAAGACTAATCTTCTGACCAAGTTTTCCTTGGGCATACAAGATGGCAATATTGCTTTGAAGTGGCATACCAAGATTCAAGCGATTGTAGAATACACCTGCAATCAACTTACGATCTTCAGTCTTAGCACCTTCTTTTTCGACTAGTGAAGCAATCGTCAACAATTCATTGACTGTCAAATTTTTAGACTTGATTGCACTATAATGAGGCGCCAAAGTCTTGTCCATAGCTGCCAGCATCTCATCAATCAAACTTTCAATCGTTGTGCTTTCCTTGATAGAGTAAGTCGCTGGGAAGAGGAAACCTTCTAAACGATAACGAACGCCACTTTCTTTCGTTGGCAAGCTTTCGAGTAGATTTGGATATTTAGCAACTTCTTGGCTGATAAAGTTGTCATCTTGAACTTTAGACAAGAAAGCATCCGCTGTCAAAGGTTCTTTAAATTCACCTTGCAATTGACCTACCGCTTGTGCAATTTGATCAATCGTATAACCTTCTGGAATTGTTAAATTCGCAAGCGCAGGTTCTTGAGCTTCAGCTGTTCCACCTTTTTGTAGTTCGTGGATGATATCTTCTGTACTCATGCTCTTTTGCAAATTGTAATAGCCAGATTTCAAATCTGAATAATTTTTATATTTCGCATAAAAAGCAAAAATCACTCCGTGTTTAATCAAGCCAGACTTTTCAAGAGTTGAACCAATTGTTTGAACATTAGCTCCTTCTGGGATTTGCACTGTCACATATTGTTTAGATGAAGCATCCACAGGCTGCAAAGACGACTGAACATACTGATAACCGAAGTAACCACCTGCTGAAATCAAACCTAGGAAAATCAGCAGAGAAATGAAGAAGGCCTTGAATCCTGATTTTTTCTTCTTAGTAGGCTGAACTGTCTCACGACGGCTACGACGTGGAGTTGCAGGCATTTCTTCTACAGCTTTCTTTTCCACTACTGGTTTTGAAGTAGGAACTTCTCTTTTTACCTCTCTCTGACCTTCTGTCTTATAAGAAACAGCTACCCTTGTTGGGATTTCATTAAATTCCTTCTCTACGTTTCTAGGACTAACAGGACCTGAAACTGGTCTTGATACTCCCTCAGCTGATGGAGCAGAAGGTCCTTCTTGACTCGGATGACTAGGAGCAAGTGGAGCTTGTCTTACAGCCTCTTCCGCAGGAGAAGAAGGAACATCTTGACTGGGATGACTTGGAACAGTAAGAGTTTCTCTTGTTATCTCATCTGCTGGAGAAGCTGGTAAATCTTGGCTGGGGTGAGTCGGCACGGTAGGAGCGTTTCTCATAATATCCTCTACAGCTGATAGTGAATCTTCCATCAAATCTTCTATTGACTGATCATTTTTAGAAGAAAGTTGAGGTTTTATTGAAGCTAAATTAACTTCTTCCTGATCTTCTTCATGTTTTTTAACTCGTTCTAAATCACGTAAAATCTGCTCTTTAAAGCTTAATTTTTCGTCTTCTCTTGGCTTTTCACTCAAAAGTTTATCCTCCTCGTTGACAATCCATAATATTATATCTTAAAAACGAAAGAAAAGCAACCTAGCATGCTTTTCTAGCCTATTTTTTAGCTTCCCAGACCATATCATACCAGGTTTCCCCTGCAAAGGTTGACTGAGACAGACCTTCATTGACAAATCCATGTCTTTCATAGTAGGCGATGAGATAGTCATGACAGGTTAAATTAATACCTTCTCTTTCGTTGGTAAGAGCCAGGTCTTTCAAGGCTGTTAGCAATTTCTGACCAAGTCCAAGTCCCTGTGCTTCCTTGGCAATAGACAGACAGGTGACAGAGATATAGCCACCAGGCTCATGACCATAGTCTTCTATCTCTTCTGTAAAAGACTGGTCTTGCAGATGGCGTTGGGGGCCAACTGGTCCTTCTATATACCCAATAATCTTACCCTCTTTTTCTGCAACCAGAAAAGAGGTCTGAATTTCTCGCAAATGCGCCTCAAAAACAGAGCGAGGAATGGCTTCTTCAATCGAGAAATTTTCTAGTTCAATCTCAACGATACGATCCAAATCTTCTAATCTTGCTTTCCTAATTTCCATTTTGCCTCCTAAAAAAAGAGATTAAACCAAATCATACTAAAACCCTGGCTAGTTGCATAAAGCGAGGTTTCTTCATCAATAAAACCGTTCATTTCAAAATAGGAAAGCAACTCTTCCGGACTCTTCAAACGAATCCCTTTGTACTCCAGCTCAACTGCCACCTCTTTCAAAGCCGCAAGAAGAAGCGTTCCCAAGCCCTGTCTCTGATGGTCAGTATCAATGACTAAAGAATGTATTTCTAGACATTTCGGATTGTGTGGATAAGGACCACCTAGAACATAGCCCAACAGCTGATTTTCATCCCTAGCTAGAAGAAAGGTATCCGCATACTTACGGATACTTTCTTCTAAAATATGGGAAGGTTGCTGCTTTTCAGCTGGAAAAGATGAAGCCTGGAGTGCCTCTATCTCAGCCAAATCAGACTTACTCGCCTGAATGATCTTAATTGGAATTTCCATGGGAAAATCCTATTGAACATTGCTTGTCAAGTTAGACAAGAGTCGCTCAAATGAGTATTCATAGGTTTGGATATCTCCTGCTCCCATAAAGACATAGACAGCATTATCATGGTCTAGGAGTGGAGAAACATTTTCAACAGTGATAACTTGGTGTTTCTTATTGATTTTATTGGCTAGGTCTTCTACCTTAACATCACCATGATCTACTTCACGCGCAGATCCATAAATTTGTGCTAGGTAAACTGCATCCGCTTGGTTCAAAGCATGGGCAAATTCGTCCAACAAGGCAATGGTTCTTGTAAAGGTATGAGGTTGGAAGACTGCTACAATTTCCTTGCTTGGGTATTTCTGACGAGCCGCATCCAAGGTCGCAATAATTTCTGTTGGATGGTGAGCAAAGTCATCGATAATCACCGTATCATTGACAATTTTCTCAGTGAAACGACGTTTAACACCGGCAAATGTTTTCAAGTGTTCACGCACCAAGTTCAAATCAAATCCTGCTGTGTAAAGAAGACCAATAACGGCTGTCGCATTCATGATATTGTGACGACCAAAGGTTGGGATGTGGAATTGACCCAATTCTTGTCCACGGAAGTGAACTGTGAAGGTTGAACCAGTTGTTGAACGAAGAAGATCGCTAGCTACAAAGTCATTGCCTTCAGCTTCAAAACCATAATAATAAATCGGAGCATTAGCTGTAATTTTACGCAATTCTGCATCTTCACCATAGACAAAAAGACCCTTGGTAATTTGTTTGGCATAGTCATTAAAGGCATTGAAAACATCCTCTAGACTTGTGAAATAGTCTGGATGGTCAAAGTCAATGTTAGTGATGATAGAGTATTCTGGATGATAAGGCATAAAGTGACGCTCATATTCGTCAGATTCAAAGACAAAATATTTGGCATTGGCCGAACCACGACCTGTTCCATCTCCAATCAAGAAGCTGGTGTCTGTGATGTGAGACAAGACGTGAGACAACATACCTGTCGTTGAAGTTTTTCCATGTGCTCCTGCTACTCCCATGCTAACAAAGTCACGCATAAAGCTACCTAGGAACTCATGGTAACGTTTGTAACTGATACCATTTTGGTCCGCATAGGCAATTTCAACGTTGTTATCTGGGCGGAAGGCATTTCCAGCAATAATTTCCATATCACCGTCTAGATTCTTTTCATCAAAAGGAAGAATGGTAATTCCTGCCTGCTCAAGACCGCGTTGAGTAAAGTAGTACTTTTCAACATCTGATCCCTGTACCTTATGACCCATTTGGTGCAACATCAAGGCCAAGGCACTCATCCCTGATCCCTTAATTCCGATAAAATGATATGTCTTTGGCATGTTTTCTCCCCTATTCCGTAATTCTTGTCAGATTTAACTCTTGGGCAACCCGACGTTCTTGTTCTGTTTGTGTACTTTTTTTATTGTAGATTTGGCTCTTCTTTAGAAAATCATAGTTGTTTTTCTTTGGGCCTGAAGTTTCTTTTGTCTCAGCTTGAGTCGAAATATTGCTCACTTCTTCCGCCAAGATGTAATGAGACTGGGTCATTTTTTGACTATATTTGACAAATTCACCAGGATTTTCCTTTTGGAAAGGCGCGGTAGGTTGATTGCCCTTTCTAACTAGACTTGGCTGAGAATGGCGTCTTGTAGGAGTGATGTCCTTAGTCAGATAGCTTGCCGAGCGTTTCTTTTTCAAGTCTGCGCGCGCTTCTTCACGCGCCACCTCTGCATAGCTCTTTCCTTCTTTTTTTACCCCTAAAGGAGCCTTTTTAGTTTTCTCTACTTGCTTTTCAATCGGTTTGACTGGCGCCTCTTCAGTAATAGGGACCCATTCTAAATAATTTTTATCTCGATACTCACCCTTGATATTACTGATTAGATCAGACTCATCATAGAGATTCATGACTGGCATTTCAGTCAACATGACCTCGTCATCTGACACCAATGGAAATCGTTCTTGTTTCATTTTCTATTTCCTTTCAACACTTCATTATAGCGTATTGTCTTGATTTTTCAAGTGCTGACTTCAGAAATTCCCAAAATTTCTCTAATTTCTGCTAGGGTCAGGCTGCCACGTGACTCTGTTCCGTCCAATACTTGTGACACCAAATGTTTCTTCTGTTCTTGTAGTTCCTGAATTTTTTCTTCGATAGTTCCTTTAGTTACCAAGCGATAGACCTCAACCGTTTCTTCCTGACCCATCCGATGGGCACGGCCAATGGCTTGCGCTTCCACCGCAGGATTCCACCAAAGGTCAACCAAGATCACTGTATCTGCACCTGTCAGGTTCAGACCGACCCCACCTGCCTTGAGGGAAATCAGAAAGGCATCTCGTTCCCCTTGGTTAAAGGCCTTGGTCATGTCTTGTCTTTCCTTGGCTGGTGTCGAACCTGTGATTTTAAAGGAAGTCAAGCCCAAGTCTGGCAGTTCTTGTTCAATTTTTTCCAACATTCCCTTGAACTGAGAGAAAATCAAGACACGGTGTCCACCGTCTGCCACCTGTACCAGCAGGTCTCGGAGACTATCCAGTTTGCCACTGGCTCCCTGATAATCTTCCATAAAGAGGGCAGGAGTGTCACAGATTTGGCGCAAGCGCATCAGACCAGACAAAATTTCCACTCGACTTCGCTGAAATTCCTGATCCGACACTTGCTCCAGACGATCTCTCATCTGTTGTAACTGGGCTAGGTAAATAGCCTTTTGCTGGTCTTCCAATTCATTCTTATAAACCACTTCAATCAAGTCTGGTAATTCAGTCAGAACTTCTTCTTTCTTTCGCCTCATAACAAAAGGCTTGATAAACTGAGCCACGCGCTCAGCTGGTAATTTCATAAATTCTTTCTTGCTTGGCAAGAGTCCTGGCATGACGATTTGGAAAATAGACCACAGCTCACCTAGATGGTTTTCAATTGGAGTCCCTGACAAGGCAAAGACCGACGGCACTACAAACTGTCTCAAGGTCTGAGCGATCTTAGTCTGGGCATTTTTCATGACCTGAGCCTCATCTAAGAAAAGGAAGTCAAAGGCCATCCCCTGATAAAGATCACTGTCCTGACGGAAGGTAGCATAACTCGTCACATAGATTTGATGGCTCTCGATAAGAATCTCTTCACGACCAGATTTCAAACCATGAACAACAGCCACATCCAACTGTGGAGCAAATTTCTGAAACTCATCTACCCAGTTGTAGATTAAACCTGACGGTGCTAAAATCAAAACCCGACTTTCTTTTGTCACTTGACTGGTCAAAAAAGCAATGGTCTGCAGGGTTTTACCAAGTCCCATATCATCAGCCAAAATCCCACCAAAACCATAATGATGGAGCATTTGCAGCCAGCCGATTCCTTTTTCCTGATAATCTCGTAAATCAGCCTTAACCTGAGTTGCCTGTCGAGGAAAATCCTCTGGATGCGTCAAATCCTGAGCGAGATTCTGGAATTCTTGTGAAAAAGAAACACGGTCACGCCCTTCAAAAAGATGAGCTAAACTGTAGGCCAAGGATTTTCGAGTCTGCAAGGAGCCATCTTTTAATTCAAATTGTCCTAGTTCCTGTAGATTTTGGCGAATTTTCTTGGTTTCTTCATCAAAAAAGTAGACTTGATTGGACGAATCAATGTAAAAATCCTTGTTGGCAACCAAGGCCTGCATGGCTTGATCAATTTCCTCTTGAGCAATATCCTGAAAATCAAACTGGATTTCTAAGAGACCTCCCTTGGAGGCAATCTGCACCTGAGGACTTGCTAGGCTATAAAGCTCTTCTAGCTTGTCTGATAGGTTAACATTCCCGAGTTTTTCAAATACTGGAATGATTTCGTGGAAGAAATGATAAACAGACTCCGCTTTTAGGGCCTGACGCCAGGATTGAAAATCTGCTTCAAAACCAGCTAACAAACAGACTTGGAAAACTCTTTCTTCTAAGTCAGCATCACTAGAAAATGGTAATTCTTCTAGCTCTTGTCTGCTAGATACCTGTCTATTTCCATAATCAAATTGAATTTCTAAACGAATCCGATTATCCTCTTCCCTATCAAAGTAAAAAGAGGGCGCAAAAGTTTTGATTTGTAAGCGTTCTGGAGCTGAAACGGTCCCCATTTGGCTAAAAAGAGTTAAACAAGAAGCCAACTTATCTCGATCACTACTATCAAATTGCAAGTATTTCTTTCCATGCTGATCCAAAGGCAGCGCTTTGATTTCCTTGAGAAGACGCATCTGCTGGTCTGTTAGAAAATAAACCTGACCTTTATGGAAAAGCACAGCTCCCTGATAAAAGGCATTGACCCGTGGACTCTCGCTGATTTCCATTTCAAAATAATCCGAGTATTCTGTTACTGTAAAGGCAAATAAATTAGCATCAGCATGCATATCCTGAAAAAAGAAAACCTGATAACTATCCACTTGATGGTCAAATTGAAAATGGGGCAAGGTCATCAGTAAATTCACACCCTGCTCAAAAAAGGTCAGAGGGAAAAAGAGGTGCCGACCTTGATTTTGGAAAAAGAGGGCTGGAGCCTGTCCTTCCTCCATCAGTCCACGCAAGAAAGTCAGAAGCTCTTGGCTAGCCTCATCAAAGGATTCCCAAGACAAGGACTCCTCATAGACCTTGCCAATCATATACGACTTTCTCTGCTCGACAACTTTTAAAAAGAGTAGAATATCCCGAATGACATAGTATTTTTGACTATTGACTTGCCCGATTCTCAGGGTCCACAAGATATGATTGGTTCCTGCTTCCACCTGCCCCACAGCCGATAATTCATAGGTTCGGTCTGATTTTGGAGACAAGATTCGATCCAAAAACTTGCCACCCAAGGTCACCTTGGTTTCAACGGCTTCTTTTTTCTCATGACCATCTTCCAGACTCTGCAAGATTTCCTGACCACGCTCATCATTTTTTAGAAAATGCTCCAACGCTGCCAAATGCACACAGTAACCCCTCTTTTGGAAAAAATCGCAAGCACAAAAAACCAAATCATCCTCTAAACTATAGCGCAGTTCTTCTTCTGCAACGCGAGCGTAGAGCCGATTATTCTTTTCCTTGATGATATCAACTTTACCAGTTTCATAAAGGGCAACGCCTTCGATACGGATTTTCCCGGGAATCAATTTAGCCATATTTTTACCTGTACCTTATCTTTTCATTATACCATATTCCCTACGAAAATAGCCTCCTAGGAAGACTTTTCTCCTAGAAGGCTGGATTTTTAAAGTTTAGCAAAAGTTGTCACAATCCTCTGACAAACTTCTTGCAGCAGGGATTTAGGCATGGCTACATTGAGGCGGGCATGGAGACTTCCTTCCTCCCCAAAATCCAAACCACGGTTTAGGATAACCTTGGCTTCATTTCTCAACAGCTCTTGTAATTTTTCATCAGTCAGGTCATAGGCTGAAAAATCAAGCCAAATCAAGTAGGTTCCTTGCGGTTTCATGACTTTGATTTTAGTCTCTTTTCCAAATAAATCCACCACATAATTAATATGGTCTTCAAAGACTTGCTTGAGTTCCTCTAACCAATCTTTACCGTATCGATAGGCAGCTTCTGTCGCCAAATAACCCAAGCCTGAAATTTCATGCTGGTTATTGGCCAACTGGCGTTTCTGGTAAGCCAGTCTCAACTTAGGATTTTCAATAACTGCATAGGAATTTTTTGTTCCAGCAATATTAAAGGTTTTAGTGGCACTACTCAAGACGATAGCAAATTCTTTGAAGGCAGGATTGATGGTATTGAAGGAATGGTGCTTGTGACCAAAGAGGGTCAAATCTTGGTGAATCTCATCTGCAACCAAGAAAACACCGTGTTTTTGGCATAGTTGGCCAATTTTTTCCAAGACTTCTTTTTCCCACACACGTCCACCAGGATTGTGAGGATTGCAGAGAATATAAAGTTTGACCTCCTCTTCCACCAAATCCTTTTCAAGTTGATCAAAGTCAATCTCAAACAAACCATCCTTTTCCACCAAAGAATTGGTAATCAATCTACGGTTGTTCAACTTGACACTGCGAGCAAAGGGTGGATAGACAGGTGTGTTAATCAGAACCGCTTCACCTTCTTTTGTAAAGGCTTGAATAGCTGTTGAGATGGCTGGTACCACACCCTCGATAAAGACAAGGGCCTCTTTATCAAAGTGGTAACCGTGTTGTGTAGCTTCCCACTTTTGAACTTCGTGAATTAACTCTTCACTGGCATAGGTATAACCATAAACCAGCTGGTCAGCGTAAGTTTGCACAGCTTGGCGGATTTCAGGCAAGACTACAAAGTCCATATCCGCTATCCAAGCTGGTAGGACTTCACTATCCGTCTCCGTCTCTTTCCATTTATAAGTATGGTACCCTAAACGATTGGGCAGGCTTGTAAAATCATATTTTCCCATCTTTTTCTTATCCTTCTAAGGCTTGGCGCAAATCTGCAATTAAATCTCTAGCATCCTCAATCCCAATTGACAAGCGCAAGAGGTCATCTGTCAAACCATAAGAATGGCGCACTTCTGCTGGAATATCAGCGTGGGTTTGGGTCGTTGGATAGGTAATGAGACTTTCCACTCCACCCAAACTTTCCGCAAAAGAGAAGACCTTGAGGCTGTTTAAAATGTGAGGAATGCGTGTTTCATCCGCTACTTTAAAGGAAATCATGCCTCCACGACCCGTATAGAGAACTTCCTTAACTGCTGGAGAATCCTTCAAAAAGGCGACCACTTCTTGAGCATTGGCTGTTGAGCGCTCCATACGAAGAGACAAGGTCTTGAGACCACGAATCAATTGATAACTGTCAAATGGCGACAAGACTGCCCCTGTCGTATTGAGATTGTAAAAGAGTTTCTCGTATAGTTCTAAACTATTGGTCACAACCACACCAGCCAAGACATCATTGTGGCCTGCTAGATATTTGGTTGCTGAATGCAGAACGATATCTGCTCCATCTTCAATCGGGCGTTGATAGATAGGGCTGTAGAAGGTATTGTCCACCACCACTTTGGCACCCTTAGCATGAGCCAATTTTGCTAGTTTTTCGATATCAAATTCCAACATCAAAGGGTTGGTTGGGGTTTCTATATAAAGAACATCCACATCCTTTTCCAACTCGGCAATCAACTCTTCTTCTGTATTGGCATAGGTGAAATGGAAACGACCTTCCTGCTCCACTTGATTGAACCAGCGGAAAGAACCACCGTAAAGATCACGCACTGCCAAGACCTTACTTCCTACTGGAAAGACGCTAAAGGCCAGTACAATAGCTGACATCCCTGAGCTAGTCGCTAGAGCATAGTCTGCTGACTCAATAGCCGCCAAGACTTCTTCCGCCTTACTACGAGTTGGGTTTTTGGTGCGCGTATAGTCAAATCCAGTAGATTGACCAAACTCTGGATGCTGATAGGTCGTTGAAAAATGAAGCGGTGTCACCAAGGCTCCTGTCGCTTCGTCTGACTTAATACCCGCCTGGGCTAAAATTGTGTTAATGTGTAATTCCTTGCTCATACAATTCCTCCAAATCTATAGTAACTATTGTACCACTTATTTTCATCAACTCATTTTCTTCTTTTCAAGAGCTAGTTATAGTTTCAAACTATATAAAAAACGACAGCTTCTTTCGAAACCATCGTTTTTTCTTGAAAAATCCTTATTTGACATGTTTTGCCAATTCTTCTTGGGCTTTTTTATTGGACTCTTCTTTTTCCTTCATCCATTTTTCTTTGGCTTTTTCATACTCGTCTTTTGTGACTGTCTTATCTTGTAATTTGAGATACTTGTATGATTCGACCCCTTTATTACCCGCCAATGAGAATGGGCTAGAGAAAGGAACTGTTTTTCTCAAAGTTGGTGTACCACCAAGTGATACGTTTGGAATTGCTAGTGAGCTATCTACCAACCAAGCTTGAGCCTCAGCGTATTTTTCATAACGTTTTGCTGGATCTTGCTCTTTATTAGCATCTTCTAACATCTGAGTGTAAGTATCTAGTCCAACTGCCTTAGCCTTGTCATTTACTTCTCCAGGCTCTAGACCTAAGTTTTGTAGAACTCCACCACTTTTCACATTAAAGATTTCAAGATAACTTGATGGGTCTTGGTAGTCTGCACTCCAACCACCATTGTATAAATCGTAATCTTTCTGAGCTGCAGTCTGAGCCAAATAGCTTGTATTATCAAAGTCTTCAGTAGAGAGTTGGTGAACATCAATCACAACATTATCAGCCCCCAAGACAGATTCAATCGATTGTTTCATGGAATTAATTCCTTGAATTTCTGCCTTATTGGTCAAATCTACAGATTTATCTAAGTGGATAGGGAATTGGACTCCTTTAGCTTGGAGTTCTTTCTTAGCTTCGGCAAATTTAGCCTTGGCTTTTTCTGGATTGTAGTATGGATCTTGAGCATCAGCAAAGTTGATTCCTTGCCATTCTTTACCATAATTGACCATCTTAGAGGCTACTACTTCACCAAAGTCTTTTCCGTTGATACTTACGAAGTTTGGTGGAACAACCAAATTACGTAAAATCTTAGTAGCACCATCTTCACCTTGAGATTGAGCACCATAGGCTGTACGGTCATAGGCAAAGTTAATAGCTTGACGGAAGTTCTTATTAAGAACGGCTTCTTGAGTCGATTTCTTTTCAGCATCACTCGTCTTAGCAGTGAATTTATAAGATTTTCTATCTAAGTTAAAGTTTAAGAAATAAGATGTCGCATCTTGAAGACTATATACGATATTGTCCTTGTTCTTCTCTTTAATCCCTTCAAAACTTGAGCTATTTGGATAGAGACGAGCATAACTATAGGCACCCTCCACAAAGTTACGTGCTAGTGCATCTTGATCACTACCATCAAAGTAAGCCAATTTCACATCATCTACAAAGACATTCTTGGCATCCCAGTAATTCGGATTTTTCTTGAATTCAATAACAGATTTTGAAACAAAGGATTTCATTAAGAAAGGACCATTGTACAAAATGCTAGATGGATCCACCTTGCCAAAATCATCCCCTTTAGATTTCAAGAAATCCGCATTAAGAGGAAAGAGAATTGTTGAAGTTGTTTTTGAATTCCAGTAAGGTTCTGGGCGAGTCAAAGTATATTGAACCGTTTGGTCGTCAATAGCCTTTACACCTACAGTTGAAAAGTCTTTCGTTTTACCGTTAATGTAGTCATCCAAACCTACAACGGATTCTTGTACTAGGTACAAGGCTTCTGATTTTTTATCAGCAGCATACTGAAGACCAGTTACGAAGTCTTTGGCAGTTACTGGGGCATATTCTTCACCTTCAGAGGTATACCATTTCGCTTCCTTACGAAGTTTGTAGGTATAAGTCAAACCGTCCTTAGAAACACTCCAATCCTCTGCCAAGGATGGAACATAATTCCCATATTGATCATTTTCCATGAGACCATCAACTAGATTAGTGATAATATCATTAGTTGTCGCACGATTTTCTGCTAAATAATTAAAACTAGATGGATCACTAGCATAGACATAATTATATGTTTTTGACCCTGTGCTAGAATTTCCACAGGCACTTAACAAAATACCTGCACTTAACACGACACCTGCAAGTGTTGCATACTTGGCCTTAGACTTTTTCATCTCCAGAACCTCCTGATTTAAATATTTGTCTTATTATACAACTTGAGTTTTATTTAGTCAATAGTTTTTTAAGTAAAATTTAAGAAAAATAAAATTACCATCTACAAACTTTATCTATTATTCTACAAATTAATAAAAAAGAGAATAATTTAAGCATTTCACGATAGAAATGTTCAAATTATCCCTTTTATTTATAAATGTTTTTTAAGTTAACTTTAATTTGATTCGTAAGCGATCTGCTTGGGCTTTTCCAATCACCTTATCCAATAAACGGGTACGGAGACTCAAGAATCCATAAACACCGCCACCCATGGCACCAACAAGGGCTACGTATAGGAAACTCCACAAACGTCCACTTGGTTGGAAGACAAATCCTAAAATCCACTGCAATGTCCCAACTACTAGAAACATGAAAAGAGTTAACAAACTGATTAAAATGGTTCTCTTCAAAATCACCTTACGCTTAACACCAGTTACTTGACAAATGTCCCGATACATCAAGACATTAGGAATAATGAGACCGATTGTAGTGGAAATCAAGGGTCCGTAACTATGGAAGAGAGCGATGGTTGGAAGTTGCAAAACTAGCTTGGCAATAGAACCATAGATAAAATAGAGAACTGCCTTGCGATTGTGGAACATGGCCTGAAGCATTGGAGACAAGACCATGTACAAGCCTAAAATAGTAGACTGCAAAACCGCAAAGACAAACAAGCCCATAGCCAAACTATCTGGCTTGCCATAGAAGACTGTATAAAGAGGTTCCCCTACCATAACCACTCCAACCGTTGCTGGTAGCAGGAATAAGAAAAGCATGGTAATGCTGTCCTGAACCAGACGAGAAGCCGCCTTCAAGTCTCCCTTGACATAGTTTTCAGTCAAAAGCGGCAAACCGACACTCCCAATCGAAACCCCAACAGAAATCAAAATCATAGTAATTTTATTTGGATTGGCAGAAAAATAAGAAAACATGACAATTAAGTCTTCATTACTATAGTTGGTAAACCACTTCATGCTATTGATAAAGGTATTTTGGTCCAAGATTTGGAAAAGCTGAATAGCCGAACCAGTCAAGATAAAAGGAATAGCTTCCTTAATCGTATCAACCAAAAGACTCTTACTATCAATCTTATCTCGAGTTTCAAAAACTTTTTGGAGCAATCCTTCCTTATAAAGGAAATAAAGCAAGACTGCAAAACTAGCTACCATTCCCACAAAAGCAGCAAAGGTGGATTGGGTAACCGCTGCTAGATAATCTCCTGAACCGAGCTTCATAATGATAAAGGTTGCTAGAAGCATCCAGATAACACGAATGACCTGCTCAGCGATTTGGCTCATGGCATAAGGTTTCAGGTTATTCATCCCTTGGAAAAATCCTCGGATAACACTCATAGATGGGAAAATCAAGACTCCCCAAGCCAAGCTTTGCATGATTGGGATCAAGTCTTTGCCCACGCCAGACAAATCTGCTAGCCAAGGAGCAAAGACATACAAGATTAAAGCAAAAACCAAACCTAGTCCTGTCATAAAGCCCAAAAAGCTCCGAATCAGGGCAAAGCTATGCTCTTCTTCTCGCATGGTATTGTACTTGGCAACTTGCTTGGCCACCGCAACTGGAATCCCTGCTGTTGAAACCAGCAAAAACCAGGCATAGATATTGTAGCCCATGGTAAAAAGACCATTGGCCGTAGCTGCATAAGATCCCATCCAGATATACCAAGGGATAATATAAATAGCCCCGAGTAGGCGACTGATAAAATTACTAGCCGTTAGCCAAGCAGTCCCCCGTAACATCTGGGCCTGCTGGTGATTGTTTTCGTGCGACATAGATTCCTCATTCAATTTTGATAACTAGGAAAAAGTTCCTTATCTTCCATTATAAACTTTTCCTTGTTACTTGTAAATTTACGACTTTCGGTTTACAATAGAAAGTATGATTAAGATTGAAACCGTATTAGATATATTAAAGAAAGATGGTCTCTTCCGTGAGATTATCGACCAAGGACATTATCACTACAACTACAGCCATGTCGTATTTGACACCATCTGCTATGACAGCCGCAAGGCTAAAGAAAAGAGCCTCTTTTTCGTCAAGGGTGCTGCCTTTAAAAAGGAATTTCTTCTTTCTGCAATCTCTCAAGGTCTCGATTGGTATGTGGCTGAAAAGGACTATGAAGTTGGTATTCCTGCCATTATCGTCAGCGATATCAAGAAAGCCATGAGTTTGATTGCTATGGAATTTTATGGAAACCCACAGGAAAAACTCAAACTCCTTGCCTTTACTGGTACTAAGGGTAAGACAACAGCAGCCTATTTCGCTTACAACATCTTATCTCAAGGGCACCGACCTGCTATGCTCTCGACTATGAATACAACTCTAGATGGCAAGACTTTCTTTAAGTCTGCATTGACAACCCCTGAGAGCATCGACCTCTTTGACATGATGCATCAAGCTGTGCAAAATGACCGCACCCACCTCATCATGGAAGTCTCCAGTCAAGCCTATCTGGTCAAACGTGTCTATGGTCTAACCTTTGATGTGGGAGTTTTCCTCAATATCAGCCCAGACCATATCGGCCCGATTGAACACCCTAGCTTTGAAGACTACTTCTACCACAAGCGTCTCTTGATGGAAAATAGCCGAGCAGTCATCATTAACAGTGACATGGACCACTTCTCTGTACTAAAAGAACAGGTGGAAGATCAAGACCATGATTTCTACGGTAGCCAGTCTGATAACCAAATCGAGAATTCCAAAGCCTTTAGCTTTTCAGCTACAGGTAAACTCTCTGGTGTTTATGACATCCAGTTAATTGGCCACTTCAACCAAGAAAATGCAGTTGCTGCTGGACTTGCTTGTCTCCGTCTCGGAGCTAGTCTTGAGGACATCAAAAAAGGAATTGCTGCAACCCGCGTTCCTGGCCGTATGGAAGTCCTCACTCAGAAAAATGGAGCCAAGGTCTTCATCGACTACGCCCACAATGGGGACAGTCTCAAAAAACTAATCAAGGTTGTAGAGACTCATCAAACTGGAAAAATTGCTCTGGTTCTAGGTTCTACAGGAAATAAGGGAGAAAGTCGTCGTAAGGACTTTGGCCTCCTCCTCAATCAACACCCTGAGATTCAAGTCTTTCTAACTGCTGATGACCCCAACTATGAAGACCCAATGGCCATTGCGGATGAAATTAGTAGCTATATCAATCATCCTGTTGAAAAAATTGCGGATCGCCAAGAAGCCATCAAGGCAGCTATGGCTATCACAAATCACGAATTAGATGCAGTTATTATTGCTGGTAAGGGAGCAGATTGCTACCAAATCGTTCAAGGAAAGAAAGAAACCTATCCAGGAGATGCAGCCGTCGCAGAAAATTATTTATAAGATAGAAAAATCAAGGGAAATGAAACCCTTGATTTTTTCTATCTTTATTTAAAAGCGTTTTTCAAGCCTTCAACGGCACCTTCTACAGCACCTTTAGCATCTTCAACTACTTCTTTTGCCTTAGCAACTGTCTTTTCTACAGCACCTTCTGCTTCAGTTTTGCTATCCCCAGTAACCTTACCAAATCCTTCTTTGATAGCGCCTGTTGCTTGTTCCAATTTGTTTTCAAGTGACATATGATTGTCTCCTTTAGTTTTATTCCGATATGTGTTACCGGTTACATATAGTTTATACCGAATACTAAGGAAAGTCAAACAATGTGCTCAGAAACAAGAAATCACGCCAAGTAGAAAGTTAATCTTTCCTTATCAAAATCGATAGCCAACTCATACTTTCCATCTTCATTTTGGACAATATAACCTAGGACAACTAAACTGTCCACAAAGATGTCACGGCGTTTCTGCATAAGCTGGTCTTTTTTGAGAAATTTCAACAAAAAAGTCGTCATATATTTGAGAGCATACTCAGGATTGACATCTCCCAAAATGTCATAGAGCTCCTGCTGTTTTTCTGTCAAAGGATACTGATGTTTGACCTTGTAGAAATAATTGGACAGGGTCATTTTTGATCTCGCAAAGTCCGTCTTTTCAACTAAAATAGCGGCATTGGTTTGATTTCGTAATTCTGTCTCAAAACTCTTCTGCAACAAAGCTTGATAGGTCGGACTATCTTCGCTGACAAAAATCTCTTGATCCAGTTCGAGACTATCAAGTGACTCAAGCATAGGAAGATTGAGGTAATAACGCTTATTTTCTCGTAGAATCAAGCCAGCCTTTATATATTCTTCCATGCGTTTATCAACTGCTAGATCTGGAAATTGAGCCTTAATTTCCCGCAAAATCACATCCTCATGCTGGTCCAGATAGCGGATCAATTCTCCAAAAAAAGGCTGTCTCGTCAAACGAGATGGATTAAAAATCTGAATCATGAAGATTCCTTTCTTTACATTCTAACAGAGGCGATGCTGCCAACTGACTAGGAGTGGTCCCAGCTTGATTCATAGGAACAGGCAGGCCTAGTTCTCTGTAATATTCTCTCCAAAAATCACTAATGTCCTGCTTCCCATCTCCAAATTTCATAGGAATAGTTTCAAAAATGGGGAAAATTTCTGCCATATACTGGGAACAGTAGAAACCATGTCCATCTGTATAGAAAGAAGCATTATAAGGAGCTTCCAGATGTTTGCAATCTTTTTCCTTCACAGACTGGATATCCATTTCTGAGTAGACATAGAGGTCGTACAAATGATTGGACTCAAAGAAGTCTGCAGGTTCTTGACAGACCACACCAGCCTGTCCACTAGCGTGGTAAATCATCCCATCCAAACAAATGGCAACATGGTTATAGTTGCCTGTGGAAGCCTGGATGGCCTGTCCCATATCTGACTCATCTCTCACAAAAATCATACTCTTCGAAAATCTCTTCAAACCACGTCAGCGTTGCCTTACCGTACTCAAGTACAGCTTACGGATAGCTTCCTAGTTTGCTCTTTGATTTTCATTGAGTATCAAATCGCCATTTTCTAACATGCTTCACTCCTAGAAAAAAAGGAGCCGAAACTCCTTTCGATATAAGTCAAACTAGACTTTCCGATTTTGAACTGAAACCCAAAATCTTAAGCATTAAAGCTTTCAGTCAATTGAGGTACCACTTGTTTCTTACGTGAAACAGCACCAGCAAGGAAGGCATGATTGTTTTCAAGTTTGAAGTTGAAGGCTGCTTCAACCTTATCCATATTGGCACCAAGAGCCAAGATTTCTGAGTTTGAGTTGACGATATCTGTAATCATCAAGACAAAGTCAGAATAACCATTTGCTGCGTTAGCAGCTTGCATTGCAGCTTCGATTTCTGCTTGACGCTCCAAAACTTCAGCGATATCAACTGTGTTTACTTGAGCAACACGGACATTATTTCCGTTCAATTCAAAAGTTTTAGCATCGATGTCAATCAATTCTTCAGCAGATTTGCTAGCCAAGTTGGTACCAGCTTTCAACATAGCCAAACCATATTCTTCCAAGTTCACACCAGCCAATTCAGCCAATTCAGGAGCAATCACTTTATCCGTTGGGTGTGTTGTTGGTGATTTCAAAAGAAGGGTATCTGAAATCAGACCTGAAAGCATCAAACCTGCAATCTCTTTAGGCACAGCTACACCATGTTCTTTGAACATACGGTAAACGATTGAAGACGCTGATCCAACTGGCTCCAAACGCATGTAAAGTGGGCTTGCAGTTTCAAAGTTAGCCACGCGGTGGTGGTCTACAACACCATAAACTTCTACTTCAGCGATATCTGATACAGATTGTTGGAATTCATTGTGGTCAGTCAGGATAACTTGCTCTGCGCCTTCTGCTTTAGCAGAAGTGATAACACGCGGTGCTTCCACACCAAAATAGTTCAAGACAAAGGCTGTTTCTTCATTTGGAGTTCCAAGGGCTACAGTTTCCGTATCCAAACCGTAAGCTTCTTTTGCAAGGTAGGCAAAAGCTACAGATGACCCGATGGCATCTGAGTCTGGATTTTGGTGACCAAATACTAGAATCTTAGACATGATAATACCTCATTTTGTTTATTCTCTTTATTGTAGCATTTTTTTCGCTTTTTGACAAAAGTAAGAGGAGTCAAAGGACTCCCCACTACTCTTCAAAATAACTGAGTAAATTTCTATCTTGATTTTCAGATAAAAATTGCTCCTTCTGCGGTCGCTTCTTACGCTTGAGAAGGGCTTCTGCCGACATGGCTTCTTCCTTACTGGCAAAACCTTGAGCATAGATGAGTTTGACTGGCAAGCGTGCTCGTGTGTATTTGGCTCCCTTCCCACTATTGTGGACAGCGAGGCGTCTTCTCACATCAGTCGTATAGCCTGTATAGTAGGATCCATCACGACACTCCAGCACGTACATATAAGCCTTATGATCCATAATAAATCTCTTCGAGTTCCGGCGTATAAGAGCCGTCATCATTGTGGACAATTAAAGGAGGCAAGACCTTAAAGCCACTTGTTGAGCCATCCTTGATAGCCTCAATCAAAAGCATATTGGCTTCCTTTTCTCTTTTTGGATAGACAAATTGCAGGCGCTTAGGGGCTAAATTATGCCGTTGTAAGCTATCCAAGATATCTAAAAGTCGATCAGGACGATGAACCATAGCCAACCGTCCATTAGACTTGAGAATACTTTGGGCACTACGACAGATTTCTTCCAAATTAGTCGTGATTTCATGGCGCGCCAAAAGATAATGTTCACTCTCGTTCAAGTTGGAATGAGGATCCACCTTGAAATAGGGCGGATTACACAAAATCATATCCACCTTACTTCCCTGAATGTAAGCAGGCATATTTTTCAAATCATCACAGATGACCTGCATCTGCTCTTCCAAAGAATTCAAACGGACAGAGCGTTCAGCCATATCCGCCAAACGCTCCTGAATCTCAACAGCCAAAATCTGTGCCTGAGTCCGAGTGCTAGCAAATAACCCCACTGCTCCATTTCCAGCGCAAAAATCCACTATCAAACCCTTTTTAGGAAAACGTGGAAAACGTGACAAGAGAACACTATCCACCGAATAGCTAAAAACCTCTCTATTTTGAATGATTTTGATATCTGTCGAAAAGAGCTGGTTAATGCGCTCCCCTGATTTTAATAATTGTTCTTCTTCCATGGTCTTATTATAGCAAATTTATATTAACATTACAAAGAATACAGATTTCTAACTAATTCTTCTGCTTCTTCAAATGTTGAAGGGCTTCCTTGGTCCAAATTGGCATCATTCGTTTGAGAGGTGCGAAGCCGTAGTTAAAACGGTCGCTTGAAAAGCGTCTCCGTCTCGGAAACTGGTGTTTTTCTTCCTCCAAAGTGCGGATAGAAAGGCTGGCTTTCCCTGTAAATTCATCTAAATCCACTACCTGAACCTGAACCTCTTCATCGACTTTCAAGGCTTCTTGGATATTTTCAATAAAGCCTGTCCGAATCTCTGAAATGTGAATCAGCCCCGTATCACCCGTCTCTAGCTCAACAAAGGCACCATAGGGCTGAATCCCTGTAATACGCCCCTTTAGCTTATCACCGATTTTCATCTTAGTCCTCGATTTCAATTGTTTCAATCACAACATCTTCAACTGGCTTGTCCATGGCCCCTGTCTCAACAGCAGCAATTTCATCCAAGACAGCATAAGAAACTTCATCAGCTAACTGTCCAAAAACCGTGTGACGGCGGTCTAGGTGAGGGGTTCCACCTTGTTTGGCATAGATTTCTGCGATCGGTTCTGGCCAACCTCCACGAGCAATTTCTTTCTTAGAATAAGGCAGATGTTGATTTTGCACGATAAAGAACTGGCTGCCATTGGTATTTGGACCAGCATTGGCCATAGAAAGAGCACCACGGATATTGTAAAGTTCTTCTGAGAACTCATCCTCAAATGATTCACCATAGATTGACTCGCCACCCATACCAGTTCCAGTTGGGTCTCCACCTTGAATCATAAAATCCTTGATAATACGATGGAAAATGACACCATCATAGTAGCCATCTTTTGAAAGAGCTACAAAGTTAGCCACTGTTTTAGGAGCATGTTCAGGGAAAAGCTTGATACGCAAGTCTCCGTGATTGGTCTTAATAGTCGCCAACGGACCTTCTACTGTTTCAATGTCTACTTGTGGGAAATGCAATTCTTTTTCTACCATACCAAATCCTTCTAAGGCATCAAAAATGCCATCTTCTTCTAATGTTTTTGTAATATAATCTGCTTTTTCTTTGATTTTATCATGAGAAATTCCCATGGCGATGCTGATTCCAGCATAATCAAAGAGTTCCAAGTCGTTGAGGCCATCTCCAAAGACCATGACGTTCTCTGGTTTCAAGCCAAGGTGTTCCACAACCTTTTCCACACCTGTCGCTTTGGAGCCTGAAATCGGCACAATATCAGACGAATGCTCATGCCAACGAACCATGCGAAGTTTGTCTGAGAGACTGTCAGGCAAGTGCAAGTCATCTCCTTTATCTTCAAAAGTCCACATTTGATAGATATCTTCTTTTTCATGGAAATCTGGGTCTACATCTAAGTCGGGATAAATTGGATTGATAGCCTCACTAATCATATCGGTGCGAGTCGACAACTTGGCATCATGACTCCCAACCAAACCATACTCAATTCCCTCTTGCTTGGCCCAAGAGATATACTCCTCAACATCTGACTTCTCAATCTGATGTTGATAAATGATTTGACCTTTTTTATCTTCGATGTAGGCCCCATTTAAAGTCACAAAAAAGTCAGGCTTGAGTTCACGAATCTCAGGAACGACACCAAAAATCCCTCGTCCAGAAGCAATACCCGTCAAAATTCCTTTCTCACGTAATTGCTTAAAAACAGTTGGGATTGAAGCTGGAATAAAACCTGTCTTGGAATTTCTCAATGTATCATCAATATCAAAAAAGACAATCTTAATCTTTTTTGCCTTGTATCTTAATTTCGCATCCATATCACTACCTCTTTCAATCTAACTCTTTCCATTATACCATAAAGTAGCTAAATCCCACATCCCCAATAAAATCCTTGTCTCTTATCCGAATTCCTTTACTAGATACAAAACCAAATCATCATTATTTTGGCTAGTTGCATTCATTTCCAAGGGTTGATTTCGATACCAGACACCTGTCCCATCTGGAATGTAGCCCCGTCTGATATACAATCTCTGGGCAGGGCCATAGCCTAAGTGCAAACCTACACCAAGAGTGACCTTACTCGAAACAAACTTGACTCGTTTTTCTGCTTCTTCTAGCAGTTGATTCCCAATCCCTTGATTTCGAAAAGGCTCAAACACATTAAAATCTGATAATTCTGGATAGACTTCTGCAAAAGGACCATGTTTAGCAGAGGGCAAAATGGTAACGTAGCCCGCTACAGCACCATCAATCTCTGCAACTAAGACTTCTCTCTCCCCACTTTCCTGTTCCAGAAAATATCTAGCCAAAATTTCCTCTCTACCAGGCCAACCTTGATTCATAAATCCATGAGATAAGGATTCAATATCAGACTTAATCATATTTCTAATCGTACAATTCATCTTTGACTTACCCACCTTTACTCTTTTTATTACCATTATAGCACGCCAAGGTCAGAAAAAAACTATCTCGTGAAAAAAGACCCACCCGGGTCTTAATTCGCTTTCTTGTTTTCAAGCTCATGAAAAAGAGGTTCACTGAACCTGAAAAAAAGACCCACCCGGGTCTTAATTCGCTTTCTTGTTTCCAAGCTCATGAAAAAGAGGTTCACTGAACCTGAAAAAAAGACCCACCCGGGTCTTAATTCGCTTTCTTGTTTCCAAGCTCATGAAAAAGAGGTCCACCCGGACCTCTTTTTTAATCTTCGTTTACGAAAGGCATCAAAGCCATTACGCGAGCGCGTTTGATAGCTGTTGTTACTTTACGTTGGTTTTTAGCTGAAGTTCCTGTTACACGACGTGGAAGGATTTTCCCACGTTCTGAAACGAAACGGCTAAGAAGCTCAGTATCTTTGTAATCAACATATTCAATTTTGTTTGCTGCGATGTAATCAACTTTTTTACGGCGTTTGAATCCGCCACGACGTTGTTGAGCCATGTTTTTTCTCCTTTATAATTTTAGTTGTCCATTAGAATGGTAAATCATCATCTGAAATATCCAATGGATTTGTTGCTCCAAATGGATTTTCATCACGTGAAAAGTCTGGTACTGAATTTGTAGGTGCTGAATAGTTTGCAGTTGGGGCAGAGTAGGCTCCACCTGTATGACCTTCACGCACACTACGGCTTTCCAACATTTGGAAATTCTCAGCCACGACCTCTGTCACGTAGACACGTTGTCCTTGCTGGTTATCGTAACTACGAGTCTGGATACGACCTGTCACCCCGATAAGTGAGCCTTTTTTAGCCCAGTTAGCAAGGTTTTCAGCCTGTTGGCGCCACATAACGACATTGATAAAATCAGCCTCACGTTCGCCATTTTGACTCTTAAATGTACGGTTTACTGCAAGAGTAAAAGTCGCAACTGCTACATTTGATGGGGTATAACGCAACTCAGCGTCACGTGTCATACGCCCTACAAGTACAACATTGTTAATCATAGTTTACCTTCTTACGCGTCAGTTTTGACGATCATGTGACGAAGAATGTCAGCGTTGATTTTTGAAAGACGGTCAAACTCTTTAAGAGCTGCATCGTCGTTTGCTTCAACGTTAACGATGTGGTAAAGTCCTTCACGGAAATCTTTGATTTCGTATGCAAGACGACGTTTTTCCCAAGATTTTGATTCAACAACAGTTGCACCGTTGTCAGTCAAAATAGAGTCAAAACGTGCTACCAAAGCGTTTTTAGCTTCTTCTTCAATGTTTGGACGAATGATATAAAGAATTTCGTATTTAGCCATTGATATGTTCCTCCTTTTGGTCTAATGACCCCCAGACTTTGCAAGGGGTAAGTGAGGTTCGCTCACAATAAACTATTATACTAGAAAACAATTTTTTACGCAAGTAAAAACACTGAAATGCGAAAAAACGCCACATGGGCGTTTTCCTGTTCTTATGGTTTAATACGGTGCAACATACGTGGGAATGGAATAGCTTCACGGATGTGCTTTGTTCCTGCTGCGAAGGTTACCATACGTTCGATACCGATACCAAATCCTCCGTGTGGAACTGTACCGTATTTACGAAGGTCAAGGTAGAATTCATATTCTGTACGATCCATACCAAGTTCATCCATCTTAGCTACAAGAGCATCGTAGTCTTCCTCACGCATAGAACCACCGATGATTTCTCCATAGCCTTCTGGAGCAAGCAAGTCTGCACAAAGCACGCGCTCTGGATTTCCAGGAACTGGTTTCATGTAAAATGCCTTGATGGCTGCTGGATAGTTCATGACAAAAGTTGGCACACCAAAGTGGTTTGAAATCCACGTTTCGTGTGGTGAACCAAAGTCATCTCCATGCTCAAGATGTTCGTAGTCAGCGTCTTCATCATTTTCATGTTCTTGCAAGAGGTCAATGGCTTGATCGTAAGTGATACGTTTGAATGGCTCTGCAATGTAGCGTTTCAAGAGTTCTGTATCACGTTCTAAGGTTTCCAAGGCTTGAGACGCACGGTCAAGAACACCTTGAAGAAGAGCTTTAACATAAGCTTCTTGCAAGTCAAGTGACTCATCATGTGTCAAGTATGAGTACTCTGCATCCATCATCCAGAACTCAGTCAAGTGACGGCGCGTTTTTGATTTTTCAGCACGGAATACTGGACCAAAGTCAAAGACACGACCAAGAGCCATAGCACCTGCTTCTAGGTAAAGCTGACCTGATTGGCTCAAGTAGGCTGGAGTTCCGAAGTAGTCCGTTTCAAAGAGTTCAGTTGAATCTTCAGCCGCATTCCCTGACAAAATTGGGCTATCAAATTTCATGAAGCCGTTCTTGTCAAAGAACTCATAAGTTGCATAGATGATTGCGTTACGGATTTGCATCACAGCTACTTGCTTACGAGAACGAAGCCACAAGTGACGGTTGTCCATCAAGAAGTCTGTTCCGTGTTCTTTTGGTGTGATTGGGTAGTCTTGAGATTCACCAATCACTTCGATGTCTGTGATATCTAACTCATAGCCAAACTTAGATCGCTCATCTTCTTTGACAATACCTGTCACATAAACAGAAGTTTCTTGGCTCAAGCGTTTGATGACATCAAACTTTTCAGCTCCTACTTCTTCACCAAATTTTTCGATAAAGTTTGGTTTAAAGGCCACACCTTGGAAGAAGGCTGTTCCGTCACGCAATTGCAAGAAGGCGATTTTCCCTTTTCCTGATTTGTTGGCAACCCAAGCGCCAATCGTCACTTCCTGACCAATATAGTCTTTTACATCAATAATCGTTACACGTTTTGTCATTATTTTTCCTTTTCTTTTATTTTTCCATAAATACTTTCAAGCGTTTAACTGCTTCTTTAAGCGTGTCTAGGTCTGTCGCATAGCTGAGGCGCACATTTTCTGGCGCTCCGAATCCTGCTCCTGTTACCAAGGCCACTTCAGCTTCTTCAAGGATAGCAGTTGTAAAGTCTGTCACATCCGTATAGCCTTTCATCTCCATGGCCTTTTTGACATTTGGAAAGAGATAGAAGGCTCCTTGTGACTTAACGACTTCAAAACCAGGAACCTCACATAATAGCGGATAAATGGTATTGAGACGCTCCTCAAAAGCCTGACGCATGCTTTCTACAGTATCTTGCTCACCTGATAGAGCCTCAACTGCTGCATACTGGGCTACTGCTGAAGGGTTGGAGGTTGTTTGACCTGCAATCTTGGACATGGCAGCGATAATGTCTGCTTCTCCGACGGCATAGCCAATCCGCCAACCTGTCATAGCATAGGTTTTAGACACACCATTGATGACCACTGTTTGCTTGCGAATCGCTTCCGATAGGCTAGAAATGGGTGTAAACTCATGACCATTATAGACCAAGCGCCCATAGATATCATCTGCTAGGATGAGAATATCCTTTTCTACAGCCCAGTTTCCGATTGCCAAAAGTTCCTCACGGGTATAAATCATACCTGTCGGATTGGATGGTGAATTCAGCACCAAAACCTTGGTCTTGTCTGTTCGAGCTGCTTCTAACTGCTCTACAGTTACCTTAAAGTCATTGTCCTCTTTAGCAGGAACAAAAACTGGAATACCCTCTGCCATCTTGACCTGGTCTCCATAGCTGACCCAGTAGGGTGTTGGGATGATAACTTCATCACCTGGATTGACCACAGCCATAAAGAAGGTATAGAGAGAATATTTAGCTCCAGCAGCGACTGTCACTTGATTCGGCGCTACAGAATAGCCGTAAAAGCGCTCAAAATAGGCATTGACCGCCGCTTTGAGCTCTGGCAGACCTGAGGTTACTGTATAAAAAGAAGCACGCCCATCTTGAATCGATGCAATGGCGGCATCTTGAATATTTTTTGGAGTAGTGAAATCTGGCTCACCCAAGGTTAGAGATAGGATATCCCTTCCCTCAGCCTTCAGTGCTTTGGCACGGGCTCCAGCAGCCAAGGTCACACTTTCTTCCATTTCTAAAACACGGTTGGATAGTTTCATAGGCCCTCCTTATTGATCAATGCTCCTGTTTCAAAATCTACTAGATAAAAGTCAGAGCCTGACTTGACTTCCCAGATTGGCTTGTCTTGATAACGGCCAAAGATAATCTTGTCAATCTCGCCAGCTCCTTTTTCCTTAGAAACAGCTTCTGCTTTTTCTTGTGAAACACCCTGATTTAGCTGATAAACGTAAATCTTATGGTCATCTTTTCCAATCAGGACAGCAAGTGATTCTTGCTGTTTGTTATGACCAAGAACACTGTAGTAAGATTCCAAGCCATTGTATAAATCAACCTGATCAGCCTGCTCTAATCCTGCATACTGCTGAGCTAATTTTTCTCCTTCACTTTTAGCTGTTTGATAGGGTTTCATGCCGAGAGAAACCAGATACAGAAAGGAAGCACTGATAACCACAAACAAAATCGTCATCCCTAGACCATACTGCCACAGTAGATTATTTTTTGCTTTATTTTTTCTTTTTTTCACTCGTCTATTTTACCATCTATTAAGCTTTATTACAAGTGAATGCAAGAATACTCTTCGAAAATCAAATTCAAACCACGTCAGCTTCTCCTTGCCGTACCCAAGTACTGTCTGCGGCTAGCTTCCTAGTTTGCTCTTTGATTTTCATTGAGTATAAGCAACCAATTCTATTTCTCCCTTCAAAGCAAACCGATTTTTCTTGATTAAAACCGAGCAAGAAAAATAAAGACAGCTCCAAAATCAACCTATTAAAAAACCTGAGCTTAGTACTCAAGTTTTCGTAAGTTCTTTTAATCTATGGAATTATTTTATCATCTATTCTTTTAGCCATTTTTCCTAAAAATACAGGCAGTAGAAGGCTAATCATGACTAAAAAGAATCCTAGATAAAGAAATGTTACTACAAAGCCTAAATGGTCAATCAACCAGCCTGTCAATGGAAAGAAGACAATCATACTAAGGCTAAACATCATAGAGTAGACACTCAGCATGGTTGCCCTTACTTCACTTGGAAGCCGCTCTTGCAAATCGTTGTCAAAAATCGGCTGAAAAAGAGCATATAGAGCATTACTAATCAAATAAATCAAAATATAGATTAGAGGTGTTCCAAAGTAGGACAGCATATAGGTAACTCCAGTCAGCAGGACGAGGATAGGGAAAAGCTTCAAGGCGGCATAGTTCTTTCCAATCTTACTCGCTAGATAGACTGCGACGATATTTAAGAGACTACCAAGTAGCATAACTGCTGAAATTTGCCAACCACTTAAATCTGGTAACTGATTTTGATAGTAAAAATAAAACATGCACATGAGTACTCCGACAATCTGAGACAAAATCATCCAGTTGAAAAGCATGGGATTTCGCTTCAACTCATCCTTAACGGTCCAAATAATCTGTTTCATGGTCACACTATCAGCTTTTTCTAGCTTGACACTAGGCTCTTTCAGCATCCAAATCAGGAAAAGAACTATGATAGAAGTCGCAATCATGATATAGTAGGTCAGGTGCAATTGACCATGGACAAAAAATCCCGCCAACACTGTCCCCAAAGACCGAGTTCCTTCTGCTACTCCTGACATAAAACTTGAAATAGATAAGTAACGCTTCTTGAGTCCAGCTTCCACGGCTGAATCATAAACCATTGCTGCGCTTGTGCCTGAATCAAAATTATAAGACAAGGCACTCACCGCCATAGCTAGTGCATAAATCCAAAAATTTCCCTGACCAGCCAACATAAGAATAGAAGACACAATTCCTGCTATACGACTTAAATAAAGGTTGGTCTTATAGGAATAGCGGTCAGCTAACATTCCAGATGGAATTTCGCAGAGAAGACTGGTCGCATGAAAGATAGTCTCCAGCAGTCCAATCTGCCAAAGAGACATTCCGTTTTGACTGAGAAAGAGAATCCAAAAACTAGTAATCCCTAAAAAAGCAAAAAACTCAACTCCGGCCATCAGGCCAATATTTTTCCGATAATTTCTTATTAACATCTTTTCTCCTTAACAAGTGTATTCGTATTTCATTTGTCTGTCACTTGTTAATTTGTGCCTTACATGATCTCCACCCCTTTTAGAAGCATTCTTGAAATGCCATTATTGTTTGTTTAATTGTTCATGAAATGATACCGGAAAATAGCCGTTCTACGGTTTCTATTTCGAGTCTTCTCGTTTATTTTAGCACTTATATCATCATAATACAAGATAATATAGGAATGTTCTTCAAAAATAAATGTAAACCAGAATCTAAAATAAACAGTTCTTACTTTTCCAGTCACAAGTGACTAGAATTTCAGCAATTTTATAATTTTCAAATAAACTCTGAGCAAATCTCTTGCAAGTTGGTTTGTTTTGTTGTAATATATTTTATAACAACGATAAGGTTCTCGAAATTTTTAAAAAAAGGAGACACATCATGTCTAAAAAAGTATTATTTATCGTCGGATCACTACGTCAAGGTTCTTTCAACCACCAAATGGCTCTCGAAGCTGAAAAAGTACTTGCTGGTCAAGCAGAAGTTAGCTACCTTGATTATTCAGCTCTTCCTCTCTTCAGCCAAGATTTGGAAGTTCCAACTCATCCAGCTGTAGCCGCTGCTCGTGAAGCAGTTCTTGCTGCGGATGCCATCTGGATTTTCTCTCCAGTCTACAACTTCTCTATCCCTGGTACAGTGAAAAACTTGCTTGACTGGCTATCTCGTGCCCTTGACTTGTCTGATACACACAGCGCTTCTGCCCTTCAAGACAAGTTTGTCACAGTATCATCTGTAGCCAATGCAGGTCACGATCAACTCTTTGCTATCTACAAAGACCTCTTGCCATTTATCCGTACACAAGTCATTGGTGATTTCACTGCTGCACGTGTGAATGACTCTGCTTGGACAGATGGAAAATTGGTTCTTGAAGAAACAGTCCTAAACTCACTTGAAAAACAAGCTCAAGACTTGGTTAATGCTATCAAATAAAGATATTTTATGACTCTTAGCCACCCATTTGGGTGGTTTTTTCATACCTAATACTCTTCGAAAATCTCTTCAAACCACGTCAGCGTCACCTTACCGTACTCAAGTAAAGCTCGAGTCTAGCTTCCTAGTTTGCTCTTTGATTTTTATTGAGTATAAATTTCCCAATCAATTTGTTCGTTTTTTTATTTCATTTCACTATAAAAAAAAAACGCATCCTATAGGTATTGAACTGCACCCCAAAAGT